>CAKZQE010000219.1 GCA_937139465.1 uncultured Gammaproteobacteria bacterium | reverse complement strand
CTTCAATGCAATGCGCCAGTTGCTGATGGTGCCCTCGCCCTTGAGCACCTTGGAGACATGGTCCTCGTCGCCGGCGGAAATACCACCGCTGGTTAACACCAGATCGCAGGTTTCGGCGCCACGATTTAGGGCCTCGGTGACGGCCTCGGCGGTGTCCATCGCATGCCCCAGGTCCACCACGTCGTAGCCAAGGCGCTGCACCAACCCATGCAGCATGGGGCGGTTGGCGTCGTAAATCTGGAAATCCGTGACCGCGGCGCCGACGGGCTTCACTTCATCGCCGGTGGACAGCACACCCACGCGTAACCTGCGGAATACGGGGACCTCGGCCACGCCAACACTGGCCAGCACGGCCAAATGCGTGGCGTTTAATCGCGTGCCCTGGGCGACGATGAGGTCACCGAGCTGGATGTCCTCCCCCGCTTTGCGCCGGTTGGCGCCGGCGTTTAAGGTCCCGTCCAGTACCAGCTGATCGCCCTCGATACGGCTGTCTTCATCGAGCACCACCGTGTCGGTTCCGGCCGGCATGACCGCCCCGGTCAGAATGCGCACCGCATGGCCAGCAGGCACGACCCCGTCAAAGGGCACGCCAGCAGCGCTTCGACCCGGGACCAGCGGCAAACGCGCCGGCACAGCGCTCAGCGGACCCAAAAAGGCATAGCCATCGACCGCCGAGTTACTGCTCGGAGGGTGTGCCCGTGGGGCACGGATGTCCTCAGCGGTAATGCGACCCATGGCTGCGGACAAGGGCACTGCGCCGGCGGACTCGACCACCCGGTGCAGGCGCGACGCCAAGCGCTCCAGCGCTTCGTTTAACGGCGTCCAATTCACGCCCGGCGGCAGGGCAAAGCAGTCGTTTCGTAGGGGGGCAGCACTCATGCGTTGGGTTGCTCCAGCATCCAGCCAACCATGGCCTCTACATCGTCCAGATCAAATACCGGGCCGTCGAAATCCAGCGGACCATCGGTGGCCACCGCGACAATGCTCGGGTCGTTTTTGTACAGGGGCTGATGACCGCAGCCATGGCGATAGGCCTCGATCTTGTGGTGGGCTTCGCCCTTGAAGCCCTCGACCAACACCCAATCGCAAGGTGTTAGCCGCGCCACCAAGTCAGGCAGGCTGGGCTCAGGCGCATCCAGTAGTTCGTGCATGATCGCCACCCGCCGGGCACTGGCCAAAATGACCTCGCCGGCCCCGGCTTCGCGGTGGCGATAGCTGTCGGTGCCTGGCTGATCAACATCGACGTTATGGTGGGCGTGTTTGATGCTGCTAACGCTGAGTGAGCGCGCCCGAAGTGCGGCGATTAACTTGGTCACCAGGGTGGTTTTGCCGCAGTTTTTCCATCCCACCACACCCATTACGTGCATGCGAGTAACTCGTTGGCCCGGGCCAAATCATCGGCCGTGTTGACGTTAAAAAACGGATCGACCCTGCCTGGCTCGAACACCACCAGGGCCTCGTCGTGGCGCTGGGTCCACTGACGAATCTTTCGCACCCCGCCGGTGAGCGCGTCACGCAGGTCATCACGCAGATCAACGCGCCAACGGCCAAAGGTCGGCTGTGGCAGGCGCCCGCGCTCGGGGTCCGGCGTTGCCGCTAGGGTCACCGGGGCGCCGGTTTCACGCAGGCGCACGACCAAATCCTCGGGGAAAAAGGGCGTATCCGCGGCGACACTCACCACCCAATCAATGTTGCGCTCAGCCGCCCAGTCCATCGCCGCCAAAACGCCAGCTAGGGGGCCAGGAAAGTCGCCCAGGCTATCGCTGACACAGGGCAGCCCCAGGTCATCAAAACGTGCCACGTCGCCGTTGGCGTTCAAAATTAGGGTCGGAAGCTGCGGACGGGCGCGGGCGATCACCTGTTCGATAAGGCTCCTTGAACCAAGCATCAGACGGCCCTTGTCTCCGCCGCCCATGCGCCGAGCCTGGCCGCCGGCCAAAATAACGCCGACTTCACTCATGCATCGGCTCCTTTGCGGCGCATGGCGCGTTTCTCGTCGGCTACCTCGTCCAAGTTTTGGTCGAACACCAGCCGGTGCTCGCCGCTCAGGCAGGTGAATTTGCGCCCGCGCATGCGACCGATCAAAGTCAGGCCGACCTGACGGGCAATATCGACGCCCCAGGCGGTAAAACCCGACCGGCTAATCAGAGTCGGAATGCCCATCAAGGCCGTTTTGATGACCATTTCCGAGGTCAAACGTCCGGTGGTGTAGAGCACTTTATCCTCGGCACTGACGCCGTTTTGGTGCATCCAACCGGCAATTTTATCGACCGCGTTGTGCCGTCCCACGTCTTCCATGTAAGCCAACACCTCGGTGCCCTGGCACAACGCCGTGCCATGAATGGCGCCGGTTTCCATGTACAGGCTAGGGGTGTGGTTGATTTGGTAGCTGAGCTGATAAAAGGTGCTGGTGTGAACGGGGGTTTGCGCAAGCTCGAGCCCGTCCAGGCCCGCCATCATGTCGCCAAACACCGTCCCAACGGCACAACCGGAGGTCCGGGTTTTCTTCTCAAGTTTGTCCTCAACATTGGTCGGCGCTTGGGTGCGCACCACGACGACCTCGAGCTCCGCATCGAAGTCGATCGCCGTGACGGTGTCGCTGGCCGTCAACATGCCCTGATTAAGCAAAAATCCGAGGGCTAGGTATTCTGGGTAGTCGCCGATGGTCATCGCAGTCACGATTTCCTGGCGGTTCAGGTAAATCGTTAGCGGGCGCTCTTCGATGACGGCGGTCTCATAAGGCTGACCGCGTTCATCAATGCCCGTTAGGCGGCGTGACAGCGCAGGGTCGGATGGGTTTGGCAGTATCGGCATGTGGCAGCTTGTTATCCGTTTGACCTCCACATTATCGCGCCTAACGGGCAAAGGCGAGGTCGATTCGTGGCTAAAACGTCCAGGCGGCAAACCCAATCGCCGACATCAGCAGCACCAAAGTCGTTGCAATCAGCAAAAACGCATGGCCCCAGCCCAAATCGGCCATTTGCTTGAGGGATGTGCGCATGCCCAATGCACTGATCGCGACCACCAAGGCTGCGCTGGAGGCGTCGTTCACCGCCGCGCGGATCCATTCGGGAATCGGCATCAGGTTGCCCATCAGCATCAGCCAGACAAACCCCAGCAAAAACCACGGCAGCTGAATCTGACCGCCACTTTGGCCGCGAAAGGCGAACAGCACGACCGCCAGCACCACCGGCAGCAAGGCCACGCGCTGGAGCTTCACAAAGGTCGCAATATCCCCCGCCTCATGACCCAGGGTGTAGCCAGCCCCGACCACCTGGGCGACGTCGTGAATGGTGGCGCCAATCAAGAACCCGGCCTGGAACGGGGTAAACCCAAGCTCGATAAACAGCCAGGGATACACAATCATCGCCACGGTCGACAGGCTGGTGACGCCGGCGACGGTGAACAGCACGTCGCGCTCGCTGCGCTGATTAAGCGGTAACACGGCGGCAATCGCCAACGCCGCTGAGGCGCCGCAAATGGCCACGGCACCTCCGGCCAAGACGCCAAAGGCAACGGACTTATTCAGCAGTCGCGCCAACACCACGCCGCACAGCAGCGTCAGCGCCAGCAAACCGGCGGTACCGGCCATTGGCCCCCACCCGAGGCTCAAAATATCCTCAAAGCTAAGGCGCAAACCCAGCAGCGCCACACCAATACGCAGCAGCCCCTTGGACGCGAAGGTCACACCCGCTTGGTAGCGCGGCCGCTCGGCCAGAAAGCTAAAGGCCATGCCAATCAGCAGCGCAAACAGCATTACTGGCGCCCCGTAGTGGGTTCCGAGGGTGTAGGCCGCCGCGCCGATCACGCTAGCGATGGCAATGCCTGCAATGGACCCCATCACAATACGATGGCACGTCCAGTGGCGATGCTTTCCTGCGCCGCCAGCCCCATGCGCACGGCCCAAGCGCCGTCGGCGACGGTCACCTCGACGGCGCCACCGTCCAAGGCGGCCAGAAAGCGTTGGTGCTGGTAGAAGGTCGAACCGTTGTGATCGCCCGCCTCCAGTAGCGCCGGATCGACCGGCACCGGCCACTGCGAGGGCGGCGCATTACGTGGACTTAGCTCCAGTTCAGGCACCGGCGGCGCGCCCGCATCGGTGTTCCAAAAGCGCGTCGGACCAGGGACCCGGGCCTCGGCCTTGGCCTTTGATCCGACCAAACAGATTTCCTCTTGGAAGCGACTGCCCTCGGCAAACATGCACAATTCAAGGCTGGCGCGCTGGCCACTGGCGAAATCCACCACGACCATCGCGTTATCCAATATATCCGGGGTTTCGCCGCCGTAGGACTCGTCCAGATGATTGACGTTCTGGGCGCCGGACGCGTAAATCCGCACCGGATCGGACCGCAGCAAATGCCGCATCAGGTCGAAAAAGTGACAGCACTTTTCCACCAGCGTACCGCCGGTATTGCGATTAAAGCGGTTCCAGTTGCCGACCTTGGGCAGGAACGGAAAACGATGCTCGCGAATACTGAGGCTGTGAATGTCACCGAGCTGATCGCCCCGAGACAGGTCGATCAAGGCCTGCACCGGCGGCATGTAGCGGTACTCCATCGCCACCCACCAGGGTTTCTCGGTGGCGATTGCCAACAGCGGCGCCAGGTCATCCGCTGAGGTGCACAGCGGCTTTTCGACCAGCACCGCGACACCGGCGTCGGCCAGCTGACGCAGCTGATCGGCATGGCAGTGGTTCGGACTGCAGATCACCACCGCATCCAGTGACAGCGCCAGCAACGCGTCAATGCTATCGACACAAGCAGCCCCCGGAACCAATGCCTGCGCGGCACGGGCCATGCCCTCGTCCGGCTCAATCAAGCCCACCACTTCGATGCTGGGGAGCAAGGCCAGGTTGCGCAGGTGCTCCTGCCCCATCATGCCGCAACCAATCATTCCGTATCGTTTCATTGGATTCTTATCGTTATCGGTGGCGCCGAATCAGCTCCAGCGCGCGTTGTAATGACACACTCGGCAGTCAAACCAAGTCTGCGAATATTCGATCAGCACCCCTTCATGGTCCATGCCGAACCGTTCGACGTAGCCGGCCTGGTCGGCTGGGATCAGCGCCGCCACATGAGCGGGGACCGGCGCAAGGCCGACACGGTCTTCGACGTTGGC
>CAKZQE010000218.1 GCA_937139465.1 uncultured Gammaproteobacteria bacterium | reverse complement strand
GTTGGTCACGCGATCATCGAAACGCGCTCCGACCGCGAACACGACATCCGCGTTGTGCATGGCCATGTTGGCTTCGTAGAAACCATGCATCCCGAGCATGCCCACAAACTGACCGTCGTCTCCGGGGAACGCGCCCAACCCCATCAGGGTGTTGGTCACGGGGTAGCCCAGCTTGTGGGCCAGCTCCGTCAGTTCAGCACTCGCATCGCCCGTCACCGTACCACCGCCGGCATAAATAACCGGACGCTTGGCCTGAAGTAACAGCTCGAGTGCCTTGCGAATTTGACCCGAATGCCCCTTGGTGGCAGGGCTGTATGAGCGCAGGCGGACTGACTCAGGGTATTCAAAGGGAAACTTATCAGCCGGCGCGGTCATGTCCTTGGGCACGTCGATGACCACCGGTCCCGGACGCCCCGTCGCCGCCAGCATGAAGGCTTTCTTCATGATGCTGGGGATGTCTTCGACTTTCTGGACCATGAATGAGTGCTTCACGATCGGGCGCGATACGCCGATCATGTCGGTTTCCTGGAAGAAGTCGGTGCCGGTCGCCCAGCTAGGCACGTTGCCACTAATGACGACCAAGGGGATCGAGTCCATATAGGCCGTGGCGATACCGGTGATGGCGTTGGTCGCCCCAGGCCCACTGGTGACCAAGACGACACCGGTTTTGCCGGTGGAGCGGGCGTACCCGTCCGCTGCGTGCCCTGCTGCTTGCTCGTGGCGCACTAGAATGTGTTCCACTGCGTCTTGCTGATACAACGCGTCATAGATGTGCAGCACTGAACCGCCGGGGTAGCCGAAAATCAGATCGACACCCTCTTCTTTCAGCGACCGCATGATCATTTCGCCGCCTGATAGGTGCTCAACCGTCATGTCGTCTTCCGTCGTGTTAGTCGCGAGTTGGCCAAGGCCAAAGGGGGCACATAATGCCCTTTTGGCCCGCCTTCGGCAAGGTAGCCGCGGTAGTTACGATCAAAGACTAAGGCGCTGCGCTAAATGTCCAAACCCCGTCCACGACGTCCGCTTGAATGGTCACGCCGGGCTCAAATTCACCATTCAGTAGGTGCTGAGCCAGCGGATTTTCAATGCATTGCTGGATCGCGCGCTTCAGAGGACGCGCACCGTAAAGTGGGTCAAAACCTGCGACCACCAACGCTTCCAGGGCCCCTTCACTCAGTTCAAGGCCCAGCTGGCGAGCTTGCAACCGGCTTTCCAGCCGCGCCAGCTGCAGTCCCGCAATCTCGCGGATGTGCTCGGCACCCAATGCGTGAAAGACAATGGACTCATCGATTCGGTTGATGAACTCAGGGCGAAAATGCTGGCCGACAATACCCATCACGGCGCGGCGAACATCGTCGGGTTCGGCATCGTGCATGGACTGAATCATGTCCGAGCCTAGATTCGACGTCATCACCACCACGGTATTGCGGAAGTCGACCGTGCGGCCTTGGCCATCGGTTAGACGACCGTCTTCGAGCACTTGCAGCAACACATTGAACACATCCGGGTGAGCTTTCTCGATTTCGTCGAGCAGCAGCACACTGTATGGCCGGCGGCGGACGGCCTCAGTGAGGTAACCCCCCTCCTCGTAACCAACATAGCCCGGAGGCGCACCCGTCAGGCGTGCCACCGAGTGCTTTTCCATAAACTCAGACATGTCGACCCGAGTCATGGCGTCATCGCTGTCGAACAGGAAGTTGGCCAGCGCTTTACACAGTTCAGTTTTACCGACACCCGTTGGCCCGAGGAACAAAAAGGATCCACTGGGGCGATTTGGATCAGACAAGCCGGCCCGGGCACGGCGGACAGCATTGGCCACTGCCACCACGGCTTCGTGCTGACCGACCACCTGGTTGTGCAGCACGGACTCCATGCGCAAGAGCTTGTCGCGCTCGCCCTCCAACATTTTGCTGACTGGGATACCGGTCCAGCGACTGACGACCTCGGCGACCTCTTCTTCGCTGACCCGTGAACGAATCAGCGTCATCTGGACGCCCTCACCGGACTCGGCGGCTTCCAGTTGGCGTTCGAGCTCCGGAATTTGGCCGTACTGAATTTCGCTCATACGCGCCAAATCCCCGGCGCGTTGGGCCGCCTCCAGTTGTGTTTGGGCCTGATCCAGTTGCTCTTTAATGTGTTGCGTACCCTGGGTGGATGCTTTTTCCCGGGTCCAAATTTCCTCGAGATCGGCCATTTCGCGCTCAAGGGCATCGATGTCTTCGGCCAGTTGTTGCTGGCGGACGATCGCGTCCTTGTCGGTTTCCTTTTTCAGCGCTTCGTTCTCAATTTTCAGCTGAATAAGTCGGCGGTCCAGACGGTCAAGCTTTTCAGGCTTGGAATCCATTTCCATCCGAATGCGGCTGGCCGCCTCGTCAATCAGATCAATCGCCTTGTCCGGTAGCTGACGGTCGGTGATGTACCGCATCGACAGTTTGGCGGCGGCGATGACGGCGCCGTCTGTGATTTGGACCCCGTGGTGGACCTCGTACTTGGGTTTGAGGCCGCGCAGGATCGCAATGGCGTCTATCTCACTTGGCTCATCAACCAGGACTTTTTGGAATCGACGCTCAAGGGCCGCGTCTTTTTCGATGTACTGACGGTACTCATCCAGGGTGGTGGCACCCAGGCAATGCAATTCGCCACGTGCCAGGGCCGGCTTCAGCATGTTGCCCGCGTCCATCGCCCCCTCAGCCTTACCCGCGCCCACCATGGTGTGTAGCTCATCGATAAACAAAATGATCTGACCTTCCTGTTTGGCCAGCTCATTCAACACGCCTTTTAAGCGCTCCTCGAATTCACCGCGGTATTTCGCCCCAGCAATCAGTGCCCCCATATCCAGGGCCATAACGCGCTTGTTCTTGAGCCCCTCGGGCACTTCCCCATTGATTACGCGCTGGGCCAAGCCTTCGACGATGGCGGTTTTACCCACCCCCGGCTCGCCGATTAACACCGGGTTATTTTTGGTCCGGCGTTGCAGCACCTGTATGGCGCGGCGGATTTCTTCGTCCCGGCCGATCACTGGGTCTAATTTGCCGTTGGCGGCGCGCGCGGTCAGATCCGTGCAGTACTTTTCCAGTGCGCCCCGGCTTTCTTCAGCATTTTGGTCCATGACTTTTTCACCGCCGCGGGAGGCATCGACGACGGCCTTCAAGCGGTCGAGGTCGCCGCCTGCCGCGCGGTACGCTTTTTGGATGTCGCTGTCTTGGATTAATGACAGCAACAAGATTTCCGATGATACAAATTGATCGCCGTACTCGGACGCCATGGTTTCAGCGCGATTAAAGGCGCGGGCGAAACCCTGAGAAGCGGTGATCTGGCCATCAGGCTTGGTTATTTTGGCCGCGTTGCCGAGCTGTTCACGGATCGACTCGGCAAAGGTGGCCAAGTCCGCGCCCGAGCGAGCGATGAGTCCGCCGACGCCGGCCCTGGGATCATTCAGCCAAGCCTGCATCAGGTGTTGAGGTTTAAGTTCGGCGTGTTTCGCGTTCAAGGCGAGCGATTGGGCCTCGCCAAGCGTGGTTTGCAGTGTCGTAGTGAGCTTTTCCATGCGCATGAGCGTGTCTCCTAATTCCTGCTAGTTGAATGAGGGACACGGGGGCCGGAATCAAGTTGTGTGGCGCACCATTACCAGCGCCATACGACCACCGGGACGGTGCCGGCGAAAGCTAAACCAACGATCTGCATTGGCGTAGGTGCATTCATCAATGTCGTAAACGACCTCGATCCCCAGCGTTTTCAGGCGTTGCCGCGCAATGGCGCGCAAGTCACAGCGCCAGCGACCGTCATCATCGGCGACGAAAGCGCTCGCCGCAGCAGGGTCGGCGTTACAAAACTTTTCTCGTACTTCAGGGCCAACCTGGAAGGCAGCTTGGCCGATGCACGGGCCTAAGACCGCTATCAACGAGCCACCCATCGCAGCGGCCGTGGCCTCGATGACGCCACCGGCCAAACCACGCCAGCCCGCATGGGCCACGCCAACTCGACTGCCATCGTCAGCGCAAAAACCAACAGGCAAACAGTCAGCCACACCCACGGCCAACGCAAGACCGGCAGCCTCGGT
>CAKZQE010000217.1 GCA_937139465.1 uncultured Gammaproteobacteria bacterium | reverse complement strand
AGCGGTTGTACACCACATACAACCGGTCAATGCGTCCCTCTTCATAGGCGTCGATCATGGTTTTGACCGAGCCAATCAAGTCAGCCAACGTGGGCTTGTCGCCCAAGTGGGTGCTTGATGCCACGACGTTACCGCCGAAGCTTCTGAAGAATGACGCTGCCTTTTGGCCCAGCACGGCGACATCAATTTCGACATCTTTACCGTGCCATGCGCCCATTTCCGCGACTGTTTTCTTAAACAGGTTGGCGTTCAAACCGCCACACAGTCCACGGTCCGAGCTGACCACGATGTAACCGACACGCTTAACTTCGCGGTCTTTCAGGTACATGTGATCGTACTCGGGGTTGGCGTGTGCCAAATGGCCAATCACTTCGAAAATCCGGTCAGCGTAGGGACGTGACGACGCCATACGATCCTGCGCTTTACGCATTTTCGATGCCGCCACCATTTCCATTGCACTGGTGATTTTCTGTGTGTTTTGGATGCTCCCAATCTGGGTGCGAATCTCTTTTCCGACTGCCATTTACCAGCTCCTCAAGCGGGCCGTAACCCGCTCTAGGTTTACCAAGTCTGTGACGACTTGAAGTTGGTGACCGCGGCTTCCAGGCTCTTAGCGATGTCATCGCCATAAGCACCAGCTTCGTCGATCTTGGCCTTGAGGTCGGCGTGGTTCGCATTGAAGTAAGCAATCAAGGCTTCTTCAAAATCCACGACCTTGTTGGCGGGCACGTCATCAAGGTGGCCTTCGTTAGCCACGAACAATGACAGCGCCATTTCACCAACACTCAAGGGCGAATACTGCTTCTGCTTCATCAGCTCAGTTACACGCTGACCGTGCTCAAGCTGCTTACGCGTCGCGTCGTCCAGATCCGATGCAAACTGGGCAAAGGCTGCCAATTCACGGTACTGAGCCAATGCCAAACGTACACCGCCACCCAACTTCTTGACCGCTTTGGTCTGGGCCGCACCACCGACTCGTGAAACCGACAGACCCGCGTTAATCGCAGGACGGATACCTGAGTTAAACAGGTTGGTTTCCAAGAAGATCTGACCGTCGGTGATCGAGATCACGTTGGTCGGTACGAAGGCTGATACGTCACCGGCTTGCGTTTCAATGATCGGCAGTGCCGTCAGTGAACCGGTTTGACCCTTCACCGCGCCGCCAGTCAGTTTTTCAACGTAGTCAGCGTTAACACGCGCCGCACGCTCCAGAAGGCGTGAGTGCAAGTAGAAAACGTCGCCGGGGTAGGCTTCACGTCCCGGTGGACGCTTCAACAGCAAAGAAATCTGACGGTATGCAACGGCCTGCTTTGACAGGTCATCGTATACGATCAATGCATCTTCACCGATGTCACGGAAGTATTCGCCCATGGCGCAACCTGAGAAGGGTGCCAAGAACTGCATCGCCGCTGATTCAGCTGCGCCCGCCGCGACCACAATGGTGTGATCCATCGCGCCGTGTTCTTCGAGCTTACGAACGACCGCTGCAATCGATGACTGCTTCTGACCGATAGCCACGTAGATACACTTAACGCCCGTGCCTTTCTGGTTGATGATCGCGTCCAGAGCAACGGCAGTTTTACCGGTCTGACGGTCACCAATGATCAGCTCACGCTGGCCACGACCGACCGGGACCATGGCGTCAATCGCCTTGATACCTGTTTGCATCGGCTGGTCAACAGATTGACGTGCGATTACGCCCGGAGCGACCTTTTCAACCGGGCTTGATGATTCGGCTTCGATCGGACCTTTACCGTCGATCGGCGCGCCCAGCGCGTCGACAACACGACCCATCATTGAAGGACCCGTAGGTACTTCCAAGATGCGGCCGGTGCACTTAGCGACTTGGCCTTCAGCCAGACCTTGGTATTCACCCAAGACCACGGCGCCGACTGAGTCACGCTCCAGGTTCAAAGCCAAGCCGTACTGGCCGCCTTCAAATTCGACCATCTCGCCGTACATGACGTCGTTCAGGCCATGGATACGCACAATACCGTCAGACACGGAAACGATCGTGCCCTGGTTTTGCGCTTCGCTTTTAACATCGAGGTTCTCGATGCGCGATTTGATCAGATCACTGATCTCGCTAGGATTGAGTTGTTGCATGCTATTCCTCAGCCTCTTATGGCTTCAGCTGCTCGGCCAGCTTCGCGAGCTTGCCGCTAACAGAACCGTCAATTACTAGGTCGTCCGCGCGAATGACAACGCCACCCACCAAATCAGCGTTAACGCTGACATCCAGACTTACTTGCTTGTCCAAGCGGCGAGACAATGCCTCGCTCAAGGTGGCCTGTTGGGCGTCGGTCAGTTCGAACGCCGACTCAACATGGGCCACTGCGCTGGCGTCCAGCTGACGGCGCAATGCGTCAAACTGTTCGTTGATTTCAGTCAACAACTCCAGCCGGCTGTTATCAGCCAACACTTGAATAAAACGCTCAGCTGCCTCGAAGTTGGCGTCACCCGCCAGCTCGTTTAGCCACTTAGCCTTTTGCTCAGCAGTCAGGGTGGGGTGTGCCAGAGCGCGACGGCCTTCGCTGTCCGTCGTTACCTGGGCGACAAATGCCAACAGATCGGCCCATGCGCTAACCGCATCGGCTGCTTGTGCTGTGGCAAACGCCGCTTTGGCGTAAGGACGAGCTAATGTGGAAATTTCCGCCATTTCGCCCTCCTATTAGAGCTCTTTCGCCAGTTGGTCGATCAGGTCACCGTGAGCCTTGGCGTCTACCGCCGTGCCCAAGATTTTTGACGCGCCAGCCACAGCCAAGGTGCTCACTTGAGCGCGCAGGGCTTCACGGGCAGCGTTAACTTCCTGTTCGATGTCAGCTTTCGCCTGTTCGATAAGCTTCTCGCCTTCGGCACGGGCCTTGCCCTGTGCGTCTTCGACGGTTTGAGCCGCTTGCTTGCGCGCCTGCTCAAGGATACGTGAGGCCTCTTCTTTGGCTTCACGGACCTGCTCTTCGATACGCGCTTGGGCGACGTCCAGCTCTTTGGCCGCTTTATCCGCATCAGCCAACCCTTGTGCGATCCGTTCCTGACGTTCGCTCAAGGCAGCCATTACTGGCGGCCATACGAACTTCATGCAGAACCACACAAAGATGGCGAAGGAAATCAGCTGACCGAGTAAGGTCAAATTAAGATTCACTGTCGCTTCCTCGCGTTAGTTGGGTTTAAAAGTTGAAGCCATGGGCTTCTTAATTAGCCAACCAGCGCAACGAAGGGGTTTGCGAAGGTGAAGAACAACGCAATACCAACACCGATCATAGTTACGGCGTCCAACAGACCTGCAACGATGAACATTTTAACCTGCAACATGGGAACCATTTCCGGCTGACGCGCTGCGCCTTCCAAGAACTTACCACCCAAGATACCGAATCCAATTGCAGTACCCAGGGCACCGAAACCGATCAGCAATGCAACTGCTACCGCAGTAAGGCCAACAACCATTTCCATTTGTTTTCTCCAGTTTTTAACGATTTAAAGTTAAGGGTTACTTCTTTCTCAGTGATGCTCGTGCGCCATCGCGAGGTACACGATCGTCAACATCATGAAAATAAACGCCTGAAGCACGATCACCAGAATGTGGAAAATCGCCCAGGGCACCGACAGTGCGAATTGAATCCAGAACGGCATCAGCGCGATCAGGATGAAGATCAATTCACCGGCGTATAGGTTACCGAACAGTCGCAGCGACAACGAAATGGGCTTGGCCAGCAATCCCACGCCTTCGAGCAGCAAGTTGAACGGAATCATCCATTTACCAAAAGGCTGGAGCGTCAGTTCACCGACGAATCCACCGAGGCCTTTTTGACGGATTGAGTAGAAGATAATCAAGCAGAACACACCGAGCGCCATACCCAGAGTTGCGTTCACGTCTGTGGTCGGCACGACTTTCATGTAGTGCACGCCGAACAATTCAAAAATACGCGGCAACAGGTCAACCGGCACCAAGTCCATGGTGTTCATCAGAAGCACCCAGACAAAAATCGTCAGTGACAGCGGACCAATTAAGGTGCTCTTGCCGCTGAACGTGTCTTTGATGTTGGTGTCGACGAACTCGCACACCAGTTCAACCAGGTTCTGCAATGTGCCGGGGACGCCGGCGGTGGCGAACTTCGCTGCTTTGGCGAAGATAAAGCAAAACAGGGCGCCCAAGCCGATCGACCACAGCATGGTGTCGACGTGAATGGCCATGAAGCCCATTTCGGCTGCCATCTGGCCGGTGGCCTGATATTGGTTCTGACCTTCGGTCATAAAACGGCTGTCCGCGAAGGTCCAGCCTGCTTCGGGGTGCTTGCCGAACGTTAAGTTCGTCAAGTGGTGGAGGATATATTCTCCAGCGTTTGCAGCTGCCATCTAAAATCTCCGAGTAGGTAATTTCGTTTTCAAACGAGTCGCTGTCACCCCGCAGGCGACCATCATGGTCAGCATGCCGGCGAACAGCGCGCCGGGTTTAAGCGACTCGCTCGTTAAAAATATCGCGACCAACAGCACAGCCATCAGTACCAATTTCAATGCTTCACCAAGGTAGAACGAACGCACGATGTTGCGTGCGTTCCCTGCACCGCCATGTCGAAACGCCAACGCTGCAAACACAACGTTAGGAATCAGCACCGCGATGCCGCCTTGTGCCGTGGACAGTCCGTGGGAGCCACTTAGGGTGGCTGCGACCAGGACGCTCAACACGGCAAGTAACACACTGGGCCAGGTGGCGATGGTAATGATGGCAGGCACACCTTCCCCCGTGGTTTTAAGCGCGAAAAAGTATAAGGACAGTGGTTTTAACTATCAATCAATTATAAGAACGACTTTGGTCTTTAACGATTTGTGCGCTCGCTTAGGCGCTGGATTAACCCATCCAAATTTTCTAAGTCACTGTAATTTATTATTATTTTTCCACTTCCCTTGCGAGAGTGTTGTATCGTCACCGGTGCATCAATCAGGTCCGAAAAGCGCTGCTGCACCGCGGAAATTTGCTCGTTGGGGGCAGGTTTGTCGGGTTTGGGCCGCCCGATAGAGGCCACTAGGCTCTCGGTTTGGCGCACATTCAAGCCAGCACTGATAACTTTTGCCGCCAAGGGCCGCTGTTGATCGGCCGGCGCACCCAGCAGCGCCCGCGCATGACCCATGTCCAGTTCACCCTGGTTAAGCCAGGCTTTGACTTGTGAATCCAGCTGATCTAGGCGCATGAGGTTGGCCACTTGTGAGCGCGACAAGCCCACCAATTCGGCCAATGACTGCTGATCCAAATCGAACGCCTGCCGTAACTTCACCAGGGCTTGGCCCTGCTCAAGCGGATTGAGGTCTTCGCGCTGCAAGTTTTCAACCAGCGCAAGCGTTGCGGCAATTTGGTCGTCAACGGCCTGAATCAGGGCAGGCACCTGTTTCAGTCCAGCTAGCTGCGCCGCACGCCAGCGGCGCTCGCCGGCGATCAGCTCAAATCGATGGTTGACGCGACGAACCACCAAGGGCTGCATCAGGCCAAACTGCTTTAAACTTTGCGCC
>CAKZQE010000216.1 GCA_937139465.1 uncultured Gammaproteobacteria bacterium | reverse complement strand
CGGGAACTCAAAGGGTTTGGTCATGTAGTCGTCGGCGCCAACGTCCAACAGGTGAACCTTGTCGTGGACCTGTGAGCGCGCGGTCAGCACCAGCACGCCAGTGTCATTGTTGGCGTCGCGAATTTCCGCAAGCAGCGTACTGCCCAGGCCATCAGGCAGGTTTTCGTCCAACACAATGACGTCAAACCGGTCCGGTTCGCTGCGCCACAGCGCCAGCGCCGTGCCCAAGTCAGAGGCTAAATCAACAGTGTGACCCTGCTCGCGCAGGTGCTTGTCCAAGCTGATGAGCAGGCTCGGTGTGTCTTCGACGATAAGTAAATTCACAGGTAGATCGATCCGCTGTCAGCTTGTTGTCAGGTTGTATTGCTTAAATGCGCGGGCGCCCAGCTCCATAGCGGGCCAGATAACAATAACGGAGATTCATATGAAAACCACGATTACTAAATCATTGGCCGCGATTGGTGTAGCCAGCGCTGTTGCGTTTTCCGCAGGTGCCTACGCCCAGGTCGATAGCATTCACTTCTTGATTCCCGGCGGTGCCGGCGGCGGCTGGGATGGCACTGCACGTGGCACCGGTGAAGCCTTGACCAAGTCCGGCCTGGTCGGCAGCGCCAGCTTTGAAAACATGTCCGGCGGTGGTGGCGGTAAAGCCATCGGCTACCTGATTGAAAACGCGGCCAGCAGCGAGGGCACCTTGATGGTGAACTCAACGCCCATCGTCATTCGCTCGCTGACCAAAGTGTTTCCCCAGAGTTTCCGAGACCTGACACCGATCGCCGGCACCATCGGTGATTACGCGGCTTTGGTGGTCAAGGCGGACAGCCCTGTGACCTCGTTTAAAGACCTGGTAGACATTTACAACAGCGATCCGAGCGAGCTGGCCATTGCTGGCGGCAGCGTTGCCGGCGGCATGGACCACTTGGTCGCGGCCATGGCCATGAAGGCCGCCGGGGCTGATCCCTTGAGCGTGAACTACTTGCCCTTTGACGCAGGCGGAGAAGCGATGGCGTCATTGCTGTCTGGCGAGGCGGACGCACTGTCAACGGGCTTGAGCGAGGCGGTTGCATTGGCCGAGCAGGGCGAAGTTCGCATTCTGGTTCAAACCGGTGACAAGCGGGTCGACGCAGCGGCGGACGTGCCCACCTTGACGGAGCAGGGCTATGACACCGTATTCATCAACTGGCGTGGGTTCTTTGGCGCGCCGGGTCTGAGCGAAGCCAAGCAAGCCGAGTACGTGAAAGCGTTGGGCGCGATGTATGACACGCCTGAGTGGGAAGACGTTCGCGCTCGTAACGGTTGGGTCAACATCTACAACCCCGGTGCTGACTTCACTAAGTTCTTGGAAAAGCAGGAAGCTGAAATTGGCAGCCTGATGAAAGAACTCGGGTTCCTGTAAACCATGAGCCTGAATGCCGATCGATTAATTGCCCTGTTGATGTTGGCCTTTTCGGTCGGCTACGGGTACTTGGCTTGGACGCACCCGCTGCTGCCTTTCGAGGCGCGGCAACCGTTCAAGCCGAACACACTGCCGATGGGACTTGCTGTCCTAGCGGCAGTCCTTTCACTGGCGACCTTGGTGTACGAATCCTCTGATGATTTGCCCGAGGACGCCACGGGCTGGCGCAGCTTTGAGTGGCGCACCGCGGCCGTGCTTGTGGTGCTGATGGTGGCCTATGCGCTGTTGTTGCGCCCGGCCGGGTACATCCTGGCAACGACCGGTTTTTTGGTCGCCGGGGGCTACCTCTTGGGCGAGCGTAAATACGCCGTGCTGGCCACGGTTGCGATCATTACGTCGGTGCTGACCTGGTTTATCGTCCAGCGCGGGTTGGGGATTTACCTGGTGCCGCTCCCTGCCTTTTTGGGAGGTGCGTGATGCTTGAAGGTTTGATGCTAGGGCTTGGCGCTGCGATCTCGCCCTTTAATATTTTGATGGTGTTCCTTGGGTGTTTCCTTGGAACCTTTATTGGCATGTTGCCGGGTCTGGGACCGATGTCGATCATCGCCATCATGATCCCGGTGGCTATCCAGCTTGGAGACCCCGCCTCGGCCCTGATTTTGTTGGCTGGGGTCTACTATGGGGCGATCTTTGGCGGCTCGACGTCGTCGATCTTGATTAACGCCCCGGGTGTGGCGGGTACCGTGGCCTCATCGTTTGACGGGTACCCCATGGCGCGCGCGGGCCAGGCTGGCAAGGCGCTGACCATTGCGGCGTTGGCGTCGTTTTTAGGCGGCACGATCAGTGCCCTGTTACTGATGATTTTTGCGCCGCTGCTGTCGAGCGTCGCCAAGCTGTTTTGGTCCGCCGAGTATTTCGCGCTGATGGTGCTGGGTTTGACCGCCATCGCCGCATTCGCGGGCCCCGGCAAGAAGCTCAAAGCGCTACTGATGTCGGTCGTGGGCATTATGCTGGCCACCGTGGGTGAGTCGGCCCTGCACAACGCAGCACGCTTCACCATGGGCATCATGGATCTGCAGTCTGGGTTTTATTTCGTGACCCTGGTGATGGGCCTGTTCGCGTTGCCCGAGGCCCTGTTCTTGATTTTGAATCCCAAGCGCAGCGCGCAGCAGGAAAATCAAAACGAGATCAAAGACCTGCGGATATCGATGGATGAGGCGAAAAACCTGGCGCCGGTCGTTGGGCGTCAATCGGTGCTTGGGTTTCTGGTTGGGGTGTTGCCGGGTGCTGGGGCGACCATGGCCTCGTTTCTGGGGTACGCGGTCGAGCGCAATCTGGCGCCCAAGGATCAGCGGGAACAGTTCGGCAAGGGCGCTCAGCGCGGCTTGGCGGCACCGGAGACCGCGAATAACGCGGCCTGCACCGGCTCGTTTGTGCCGATGCTAACGCTGGGTATTCCAGGCTCAGGCACGACGGCGATTTTGTTGGGGGCGCTGGTGGCCTTGTCCGTCACACCCGGCCCGCGCCTGATCGAGGATCAACCCGAGGTGTTCTGGGCGGTGATTATTTCGATGTACCTGGGCAACGTGGTGCTGTTAATTCTTAACCTGCCGTTGATTCCGTACATTGCGAAATTGCTGACGGTGCCGCGCCAATACTTGATTCCCTTCGTGGTGTTCTTCTCGCTGATCGGTGCCTACATCGGCCAAAACAACCCAACTGAGTTGCTGATCATGATTGGGACCGGGCTGTTTGCGACCTTGTTGCGCTTCGGTGGCTATCCTCTGCCGCCGCTGATCATTGGGTTTATCTTGGGCGGCATGCTCGAGGACAACCTTGGCCGCGCCATGCGCAAAGCCGGCGGCATGGAATTCCTTTGGGAACGACCCATGACCCTGGGGATTTTGGTGGTCGCCGCGGTTCTGTTCTTCTATCCGATCATCAAAGACCGACTCCAGTCCCGCCGTGCATGACGGCGGTTCTTGCTGTCATAGGCATGGCCGTGGCGGGTGCGCTGGGCCATGCGATTGCGTACCCCTTGGCGTGGATGCTTGGCCCGGCCTTGGTCGGACTGGTATTTGCGTTCGCCGACATCAGGGTGCCCAGCGATGGGCGCTTAGGTGATATCGGCCGGGGCATTCTAGGCGCCGGCATCGGCGGGTCGCTGCAAACTCAACAATTCATTGTTCTGGCCCAGGAATGGGAGCTGGTTGCGTTGGTCATCGCCTACGTTTTGGCGGCGGGCACCGTCGGCGCGTTGTGGTTTGCACGCTGCTGTGGCTGGGACCCACGAGCGGCGGTATACGCAGCCTTGCCCGGTGGCCTAAGCGAAATGGTCGAGTCCGCACGCCAGCAAGGGGTTGATGTTCGCTCGGTCGCGCTGGCGCATACCCTGCGTGTGTTTTTATTGGTCAGCGGGGTGTCGCTATTAATGGCGTTGACGCAGTTCGTCAGCGTGGATGACGCCAGTTTCGGCGACGCAACGGCGGTCGACCTAGCGCTACTGATCGGGTTGGTGCCTGCGGGCCTGTGGCTCGGCTCACGCCTGCGCATGCCGGCGCCATCGGTGCTCGGGCCGATGCTGGTGGCAGGGGTCGTGGGACTCGGTTTTGAGCTGCACATGACCCCACCGATGCTGGCCTTGACCGCCGCGCAGTTTTTCATTGGGTGGAGCCTGGCGCGCCGCTTTGTCGGCTCCACACCGCGTCAAACCTGGGTCGGGGTGCGTCACGTGTTTGGGCAGTTGTGCTTGCTAATGCCCGTGTGGCTTGGGTGTGTGGCCCTGGGTTTGTGGTCGACCTCGTTGGACGGAGACACCTTGTTGCTCGCGCTGGCGCCCGGTGGCCAGGCGGAAATGGCCCTCTTGGCCTGGCTGACCGGTGCCGATGCGTCGTATGTGGTGATGCTGCATTTGCTTCGAGTGGTATTGGTGGTGGCCGGGGCGGGGTTATTAATGCGGTGGGTGGTTCGCACACTGTCGGTCGTGTAGCCGGGGTGCCTACCCAGCTCGCTTGCGATAAAGCGTGGCGCGACTGATGCCAAGCCGCTTAGCAGCCAGGGTCATGTTCCCGCCGGCCGCGGCGATGGCGGCTTCGATCAGGTCCCGGTGGTGGGCCCGTGTCTGGCTAGGCAGATCCTTTGGTGCGTCGCCCGCGCTGAGACCAACCAGAGCGTTCGCTGTGATCAGCGGTTGATCCGCCAGGGCGATGGACGCCTTTAGGCACTGGGTCAATTCGCGAAAATTTCCGTTCCAGTCGGCGCGGCTAAGCCGGCTCAACGCGCACTCGCTGAGGCGGTGTGATCGGCTTAGGTCCAACATAATACGCGGCAGCATGGCCGCCAGGTCGGTGCGCTCATTCAGTCGCGGCAGCCGAATCTCGAGTCCGCGCAGCCGGTATAACAAGTCCTGACGAAACTCACCTTGGTTGACCCGCTCATCCAGGTCCCGGTGGGTCGCGCTGACCACGCGCACGTCGACATCGATGGTGCCGGTGCCGCCCACCGGGCTGATGCGCCGTGTCTCGACGGCCCGCAGCAAGCGTGATTGCAGCGCCAGAGGCATGTCGCCAATCTCGTCCAGAAACAAGATGCCGCCATCGGCTTCGGCGAATTTGCCTCGGTACCCGCCTTGGCGCGCGCCGGTGAAGGCGCCCTCGGCATGCCCAAATAGCTCGGACTCAATCAGCTCCGCCGGGATAGCCGCGCAGTTCAGTGTCACCAGCGGGCCATGGCGGCGGCTGCTGTCGGCATGCAGTGCGCTGACAAAGCGGTCTTTGCCTACGCCCGTGTCGCCGGTGACCAGCAGGGCCAGGTCGTGCTCGATGATGCGTTTGGCCTGGCGTGCGGCGGCGCAAAAGACCGGATCGCCGGCGTGTAAGCGATCCAGATGGCTTATCCCGGTCCCGGTCCCGGCCTCGCCCATGGTGGGCTGGCCGATCGGTCCCGATGCCGAGTTGTGCGGCGCCTGGCCGAAACTTTCCCCGATCAGGTTTGCCCGGGGCGCACGCAGGTGGCCAAAGCCGAGGAATTGGCCGCGAGCCAGAATGGGTACGTGGAATTCAAGCCCCGACGATAGGGTGTCCAACAGG
>CAKZQE010000215.1 GCA_937139465.1 uncultured Gammaproteobacteria bacterium | reverse complement strand
CTTGGTGCATTCGACGTTTCGGTGGCGAAGTGACGGAAATGGGCGTGATGTTTTTGCTGTTCATACCCATTCCCTACGTCGACGCATCGTCCAGTAACTTTTTCAGCCACCATGGTAAGCGCGCGCTGGTCGCACTGGCTGGAATTCTGACTGAACTCGGGATGGGGGCTGTGGCCCTGCTGATCTGGGCGGAGCTAGAGCCGGGCGTTGGACGCGCCATTTTGTTCAACGTGATTGTAATTTGCACCATCTCCAGCGTGCTATTCAACGGCAACCCGCTGCTGCGTTTCGACGCTTACTATGTCCTCAGTGACCTGACGCAGTCACCGAACCTAGGCACCCGTGGCAACGCCGTTATCGGCAGATTGGCGAAACGCGTGCTTGGATTGCCGCCGGGTATCATCGAAGAAACCGCGGGGCGCCATCGACAGGTATGGATGGGGATCTACGCGGTTGCGGCCTATGGTTACCGCCTGTTTATATCGTTTGGCATTGCGCTTTTGCTGCTACGCACCTACCCCCTGGTGGGTCAGCCGCTGGCGGTGTGGGCTGTATATGGCAGTATCGTTCAACCCATTATCTCGGGGCTTCGTAAATTGCACAAAGAATCCGTCAACGCATACCAGGTCAAGGTGTGGCTAAGGCTGGCCCTCATCCTTGGCGCATTCGTGATTGCGCTTGGGTGGTTGCCGCTACCAAAAAGCAGCCAATTCTCGGCCGTTGTTAGTGCCCAAAACGCAGCCCAATTGGCTGCCGACACCGAAGGGCAACTCGCCGAGCGGGTCGTCCCCAGCGGTCAATGGGTCGAACCCGGTGACGTGCTGGCCCGGGTGCGACCGGAGCGACTGGAGACCGAGCGTGCCGCTTTACTGGCCCAGCGCGATTCCCTGCAGATCAAAATACGCGCCCAAATCGCCGGAACCGAGGCCGGGCTTGCGGCGGTGCTAAAAGACGAGTTGGCCACCACCGAGCAGTCAATCCATCAGGTCGACCGACAAATCAACAACGCCATCATTCGTGCGCCACAGGCGGGTCTATGGCTCTGGCGCTCGCCTGAGCCCGTGGTCGGGGACATGGTCTTTCGTGGACAGACGCTCGGGGCCTTTGATGTGGTTGGCAACCGTCAGGCCCTGGGGTTTGTATCGACGCACGATATCCCCGACTTTGAATCCGGCACCGAGGGGCTCGCCTTCGTTGACCCGACTCAGCCGTTTACTGTGCAGCCACTGGATGCATTCCGGCTGGTTCGTAGCGGCACCCGCCTTCTCCCTGACCCACGTTTGTCGAGCCAATACGGCGGCGACGTATTGACCGAACCCGGTCAGCGCAGCGGTGAAGTTCGCGCCGTCGCACCGGGCATTTGGTTCAGTGCGACCGGCGATGCCCTAGCCTCAGTCCGCTTGGGCCAATTAATTGAAGTCCGTGTGCGTCACCCTGACGAGGCCGCCGCACCGAGGCTATGGCGTTGGGCACGGCGCACCTTCCTTGGGTTATTGGGCCCGCAATGATGAGCAGATCGCTGCCGCCCGCTCGCAGCCCGCTCCCGGTCGGTCACTTCGAACGCCAGCGCACGCCCGAGCCAACGGACTGGCTGACCGATCGGCTGGGACGCGTGCAAAGCCGTTGGCGTGCACGACCGTCGCGGCGCAGGCAACTCCAGCGAGAGCTCGAGCAATGGCGTGGCACCCTGGGTGACCTTGATTTAACACAAGCCGCTGTCAGCGCTGGGGAACGTCTGCGCCGGGACGGTCTTGAGCCATCGGCCCTCGCCTACGCCTTCGCGTTAGTGGATGAAGCGCTCTACCGGGCCAAGGGCTTTCGTTTCCACCCGACGCAACTGCAAGCCGGGTGGCACCTGTGCCTCGGGCAAATGGCGGAAATGGCCACGGGCGAGGGCAAAACCTTGACCGCCACGCTGCCGTCAGCGACCTACGCGATGATGGGTGTGCCCGTCCACGTCATCACGGTGAATGATTACTTAACCGAACGCGACCGCGAAGAAGCCGACGAGGTGCTATCCCATTTGGGGATCGGCACTGGCGTCGTCACCCACGATCACGACGAAGCCGCCAAGCGTGATGCCTACCAACAGGCTGTCACCTATGTCACCAACAAAGAAGTGGTGTTTGACTACCTACGGGATCGCGACGAGGCCATGGAGACCCTGCCGCTAACTCAGCAACTAGCAACCCTGCAACGCCCTCAGCCACCCGTTGTGCGTGACCTTGGCCTCGCCATTGTCGACGAGGCCGACTCGGTGCTGATCGACGAGGCCAACATCCCGCTTATTCTGACCGCCCCCACTGAAAACGACCTGACCGAAACCATGATTAACCAGGCGGTGGCGCTGGCCGCCCAAATGAGTGAGTCAGACTGGGAAGCCGCCGAAGAACTGTCTGAAGGCCGCATTCGGCAGGATCGCCTGCGCGAGCTGATCGCTAGCATCGAAAACCCAGACAAGGGGTGGTCCTCACTGGCGATGGGCGAAGAACTGCTGAACCAGGCTCGCGTTGCCGAGCGACGCTACCAGCGGGATATTCAGTACATCATCGACGACGACGCGCTGGTAATCGTTGACGAGAACACAGGGCGGCCGATGCCGGACCGCTCGTTGCCCTGGGGCTTGCAGCAGGTACTCGAAGTACGCGAGGGTCTACCGCCCTCAAAAGACCGCAGGACCCTGTCCAAGCTTAGTTATCAACGCTATTTCCGCCGCTACCACTCCTTAGTGGGCATGAGCGGCACGTTGCACGAGGTACGGAGGGAGCTGCGGCAGGTTTATGACTGTCCAATCGCACCGATTCCAACCTTTCGTCCGGTTATTCGCGGGCTACAGCGACAACGCCTGTTCGCCACCGAGGATGAAAAAATTGACGCCGTCGTCGAGCGCGTTACACAGCTGTCGCGCTCCGGTCGCGCTGTTTTAGTGGGCGTAACCAGTGTGTCCTTGTCCGAGCGGGTCCACACCGAACTTAGCGAACACGGCCTCAGCAACGGATTAATCAACGCGCGAACCCTGGCCGATGAAGCTGACCTGGTGGCCACAGCAGGCGAATCTGGCCGCGTCACTGTCGTGACCAACATGGCGGGACGCGGTACTGACATCAAGTTGTCGGCTGAATGCAAAGCCGCCGGCGGCTTGCACGTGATCATTATGGATTGCCTTGAGTCCGCCCGCCTTGATCGTCAGCTCTACGGACGTGCCGGGCGGCAGGGTGACCCCGGCCCCTACGCCATTTTCCATAGCCTGGACAA
>CAKZQE010000214.1 GCA_937139465.1 uncultured Gammaproteobacteria bacterium | reverse complement strand
CACCTTTTCAATGTCGCTGTTGGCACCGTCAAGTGTGATGTTCGACCGATCGCCGCCAGCGAAGTCGCGCAGTAACAGCAACATACCCAGCGCCGAAGAGTCGACACTGTTCGCATCGGTCAAATCAACCGTGTAGCAACGAGCACCGGTGTCAGACTTTTGAAACGCGTCTAAGAAGGCTTTGTGCAACGAAAAGCCAAAGCGTCCGGTCACGCGAATCGTCAGTCGTGATTCTGACGTCAAAAAACTAGTAGAGACCGTCATGGAATATTTCCTCTAAGTGTGCTGGAGCCATAGTAGCACCAGTTTCCAATCACAGTCAGAATAGTTCAATCTCACCCTCATCGAGTGTACCTTGGGGTACTGCTTGACGGGTTTCCTGGTCGCTGCGAGTACGTATTTCCTGCGCCATGGTACGTATCTCATTGACCCCTAGTTCACCGTTTGATGCCTGCACTAGTACCGGCATGAACTCGCTGATGATCTGATCCTGACTTTCAAGGGCGCGATGGGCCTGCATCAGTAGCTGGCTGACGATGTCGTCCACCTGCATCGACTGCACGGCCAGGTTTACGCTTTCGTTAACGTCCTGGCTGATACCGCCGACTTTCTCAAGTTCGGTGGAGAAGGACTCGGACAGGGCATTCAGCCGTGTCAGCATGTCTTCGATACGGCCCTTGCTGTTGATCGCCGTAGTCATGTCGGTCGCCGCCATGGCCTCAACGATCTTCTTAGCATCACTCACCGTGCGGCGCATGGTGTGGACCTGCGAGTCGATCTGGTCGGAGAACTTGTTCGAGTCGGCGCTGAGCTTGCGAACTTCGTCGGCAACCACCGAGAATCCACGGCCTGCCTCGCCGGCCCGCGCCGCCTCGATAGCTGCGTTTAATGCCAGCAGGTTCGTTTGGTCAGCAATGCTCTTGATATCAACCACAAGCTGCTGGATTCGCTCCATCTCAAGCACCATGTCGTCGATCTTTTCGACCGTCTGAACACCGTGCTTCGCCACCTGAATCAAAATATTGACGTAGTAGGTCAACACTTCCTCAGTTTCGGTAACGAAATCTTCGATTTTCAGCGCATCGGGTGCATCGCTGTCCTGAACGACACCGGACAGTTTCGAGATCAATGCCTGAACCATTTGGTCTTGAACAGACGTCTGACTGTTAAGGCCCATGAACGAGGTGTTCAGGTTGGCCATGGCGTCGCCGACCAAATCGTGTGTTTTGGTCAAGTCCGCAGAAACAAAGGTAGAGGTGTCGCTGACTTTGATCAGCATGTGCGCACCCACCGCCTCGACCAGCTCGCGCATGGCTTCGGCTTCGTCGCTACGCCCTTCTGAGCTGACTGAGTCGACTGTTGACGAGGGGGTCGAGCTGGACGTCCGGCGCAGCGCCGTAACCAGAGCCGACAATCCAGCCCCAGCAATCATGGCAGCGCCCGCTGACACGCTAAACGGCGTAACGACGACGGCCGCGGTGCCTAAGAGTGCAGGTGTTGCCCATTTGTGCTCAATCCACTGATTCATAGAAATCTCATTTCCTTGCCGCTTCGTTCGCCAAGACGCCCGCTATCTGGTCCAGGGGGTGAACGCTTTCGGTCGCACCCAAAGAAACGGCTGCGCCGGGCATGCCCCAGACCACGGAACTATCTCGGTCTTGTGCGTAGGTCATCGACCCTTTCTCGCGAAGCTTTAGCAATCCGCGCGCTCCATCGGCGCCCATGCCCGTTAATATGACGCCGATCGCACGCTTGCCGATCTTCTCGGCGACACTGTCGAACATCACATCGACACTCGGACGGTGGCGGTTGACCGGTTCGCTGTCGCTTAATTTGCAGGTCAATGCCTCCCCTCGGCCGGAAATCAGCAGGTGATGACTCCCGGGCGCCACATAGCCGCAGCCGGGCTTGATCGGCATCCCGTCTTCGGCCTGGTAAACCCGCATGGGGCATTGCCGGTCCAGACGATTGGCGAAGGACTCGCTGAATTCGGCCGGGATGTGTTGGCTGATAACGATCGGTGGGCAGTCGGCGCTGATGCCCTGCAAGACATGGCGAATGGCTTCGGTGCCGCCGGTTGAAGCGCCGATCGCGATCAGTCGGCTGTGGTCCCAGCGTTGACTCTCCAAGGCCAGCTTTGGGGCTTGTGCATCGGCTTTGGCCACCGCGACGCGAGCGCTGGCCGCCGCTTTCACCTTGCTAATGATTTCTTCGCCGTAGGCTTCAATTTGACCGGGTGATTGGTTTGATGGTTTAGCCACGTAATCGACCGCACCCACCTCAATGGCTTCCAGTGTGGTCGGCGCCCCTTTCTGAGTCAGGGTCGAAATCATGACCACGGGCATGGGACGCAGGCGCATCAAATTCTTCAGGAAGGTAATACCGTCCATCTTTGGCATTTCGACGTCGAGTGTGACGACGTCAGGGTTTAGGCGCTTGATCAGCGTGCGTGCTTCGTGTGGGTCAGCGGCTAGGCCAACCACTTCGATTTCAGGGTCCTGCTCCAAAATGGCGGTAACCATGCGGCGGACCAATGCTTGGTCGTCGACCACCAGTACTCGTATTTTTGCCACGGTCTGTCCTTAGAACAATTCGATATCGCCGGAGGTGTCCGACGTCTTTTGAATGGTGCGCAAGTATTCAGTTTCACGCTTGGCAACGGTGTCGTTACGGGTTGACTGCAGGCGCTTAACGCGCACGCGTCCCGATTCAGGAAAGAACAAAACCTTACGTGGGTGGACCGTGCCGACGTCTTCGCTCTGAATCCGTAGCCCTTCACGCTCAAGGTACTCGCGGGCGAAGTCGATATTTTTTTTGCCTATGTCGGTCATGTTGGACAACACCTGCCCGCCGCCAAAGATCTTGACCTCGAGGCGTTCGCGTCGACCGCCCTGCTTCAGGACTTCGTTAATAAGGTATTCCATGGCCCACTGGCCATAGCGGGTCGCGGCACCGAGGAAATTTGCCTCCTCGGTCGCCGGCAACATGAAGTGATTCATGCCCCCCACTTTGGCGACAGGATCGCGCACACACGCGCTGATGCAAGACCCCAGTACTGTGGCGATGACCTCGTCAGCCCGGTTTGAGACGTAAAATTCACCCGGCATGATCTTGGCGGCATAACGCTGGTGGGTGTTGTCCCAGAAGCGGTTAACGTGTTCGAAGCCGGGCAAGGTCTTGGGAAAATCGGACTTCGCCGGACGCGGTAGGACGCTACTCATTTTATTTTCCGATACACGGTCTGCCCGTGCCCCTCAAATCGTTCGGTGACCCGGTGCAGGGTTTCCGAGTGCCCGATGTACAGCCAGGCGTCTTTTGCCATTTGGTTTGCAATACGATCAAACAAAACGCGCTGCGTGTCCTTATCAAAATAGATCACAATGTTACGACAGAACACGATGTCGAACTGCCCCTTCATTGGCCACTTTTCTAGAACGTTCAAACGTTTAAAGCTGACCAGGCTGCGAATGTCAGCATTGGCACTCCACTGTCCGTCAGCACCGCGAGTCAAGTACTTGTCACGCCATTTCGGGTCCATGCCGCGGACGCGGTCTTCGTTGTAAATGCCCTTTCGCGCCGTGTCCAAGACCGCGCTGTCCAGATCCGTCGCCAATAGCTTAACGTCCCAGCTACGATCAAAGCCGAATTCCTTTAGCATCATGGCGATCGAATACGGCTCTTCGCCGGTGCTGGCGGCGCAGCTCCACACGCGCAATTTGCGTGTGCCAGCATTACGCTTGGCCAACTCGGGCAGTGACGTCGCCAGCATGTGTTCGAAATGGTGATTCTCCCGGAAAAAGGAGGTCAGGTTGGTGGTCAAGGCATTGACGAATTCGTTGGTCTCGTCAGGGTCTTTGCCAATCACTGCCAGGTATTCAGCAAAGCTACTCATCCGGCAACGGCGAATCCGCCGAGCCAACCGCGAGTAAACCATCTCTTTTTTGTGGTCGGACAACACGATGCCCGTGGTTTCATGAGCAATGCGCACGATCCGATCGAAATCGGCCTGTGTCATCAGGAATTCGCGGGGACTCGCTTCTGCGCCAAAGGCGCTGACTGCTTGATTCACTGGCTAAAACCTTAACGGAGGATGGATCGGCACGCCCGGTGACGACAAAGTTAACTCTATGCTTTAGCGGCAGATTATAGCTGAACTTGAGAATGTCCTGTGTTCGCCGCGTGTATCAAGAGGTCCAAGAACGAAAAAAAGCCCAGCATGGCTGGGCTTGATCTCAGTGCGTGGGCGCCCTTTTAGAACTCGTCCCACTCGTCATCGTCAGACACCGAGTGCGCATCGCTCGAGGACGGTGCTTTAGGCGTTGGCTTGGGCTGGGCGACCGAGGTTTTTGCTGGCTGGCTATGACCCATCGAGCTTGCGGTCACCCTCGCTCCTGTGGTGCCACTGTCATCCACCTTAAAGACATTGGCAGCCGATACCATCTGGCGCGCTTGCTCGGCCATGTTTTCGCCCGCAGCACTGGCTTGTTCTACTAGGGCCGCGTTTTGTTGGGTCATTTCATCCATCTGGGAGATGGCCGTGTTGACCTGCTCAATGCCCGAGCTTTGCTCGTCCGCAGCACGGGTAATCTCGGCGACGCGATCGGCAACTTCGGCAATCGAACCCACCAGCGACTGTAAGGTCTCGCCGGACTGGTTAACGAGCTGCGTGCCGTCGCTGACCTTGTTCGAGGAATCACGGATCAGGTCTTTGATTTCCTTGGCCGCCTCGGCGCTGCGCTGTGCCAGGCTGCGAACTTCGCCAGCCACCACCGCAAAGCCCCGGCCCTGTTCGCCGGCGCGGGCAGCTTCGACAGCGGCGTTCAAAGCGAGCAAGTTGGTCTGGAAGGCAATCTCATCAATAACCGTGATGATGTCACTGATTTGCTTGGACGATTCGTTGATCGCGCCCATTGCATCGACTGCGCGTTTGACGACTTCACCACCGGAGGATGCGTTGTCGCGCACGTTGCCGGCTAGCTCGTTGACGTTGCGTGCGTTTTCGGCGGTTTGACGCACAAGCCCGGTCATTTCTTCCATGCTCGACGCGGTTTCTTCCAGGCTCGACGCCTGCTCTTCGGTGCGGTGCGACAGGTCAGAGTTGCCCTGGGCTATTTCCTCGGCACCGGCACGAATCTGCTCGGATGACTGCAGGATCTGCTCGATCGTGGTCGTCATTTGCCCAATGGTGCGGTTTACGTTGCTGGCCAACTCCGCGAACTGACCCTCGAAATTGCTGTTAATGCGCTGCGTTAAGTCGCCCTCTGCCATGGCCGCCATGACCACATTGGTTTCCCCAACGATGGCTTCCGCGCTTTCCGCCATTTTGTTAACACCCTTGGCCAGCGCGAGCATGAAGCCTTCTTTGTCGGTTTCGGCGATGCGAGCGGTCAGGTCACCACTCGATGCCCGCGTCACGACATTTTCGATTTCTTTCTCGACCGCCCGTTCGACGGTGACCTCATCCCATTCGACGATGGTTCCGAGGCGCTGCTTTTCATCGTCAAAGACTGGGTTGGCGATTAGTTGGAAGCGCTGAGAACCAACGGTAATTTCCGTGGTGTGTGTCGAGGTCAGCCCACCCAACAGACCCCGTTGGTGGGCCGGATTGGCATGAAAGATGTCAAAGTTTGAACCGAGCACCGTGCGGTGGTCGAAGTTTGGCAAAATCGCCCGAAGATTATCGTTAGATTCCGTCATCAACGCCTGCGCGGAGCGGTTGAGGTAGATAATTTGGCCGTCAGCGTCGGCAATCATGGTGGACGTGTTTACGCTGTCCAAACCCTGCTTGATGCGGCTGTTGGATTCCAACTCAATCCGGTCCGTGGCGCGGCGTTCACGCAGCGTTTCTTGCATATCCGACAGGCCTTGGAACAGTTTGCCAAAGGCGTCGTTCGTCAGCGCGTTGATGTCCTGGTCTAGGTTGCCGTTGCGGATCTCTTCGAAGTGCGAATTGACGCGGGCCAGTAGTTTGTTTTGGTACGCCATCGTGCGAAGGGTGAAGGCGGCGGCCAGTATGACCAGCAATGCCGAAATACCCAGCGTCTTGTGTAGGCGTGCGTTCATGCCATCGATTCGGTCAGCTAGCAACCCATCGAGCAAGACCGAAGCCTCGGTCACGGCGGCGCCGTTGGCTGCGATCACAGCGGTCATTGCGTCAAAGTACCCCGCCGAGGTCATGCCGGCGAAGTCCCGTGCCATGATCTTGGCGATCAGCGCTTGAGCTTCGTCACCGCGGGCTCGCAGGGTACCAAGCTGACCCTGAATCGCCGAAGCAACGGCAGCGTTATTATTGCCGGCGGTTTCTAACGCCCCGATCGCCCCGGAAAATGCATCTTCAAGTCGGATCTGGAGGCCTTTGAGCTTTTCGGCTTCGGTAGCGGTCAGGGCGCCACGGGCGACAATCCCTGCGCCAAGACCCCGGGCCTGACCGGCGAACTCGCCCAACGCGGGCGAGCGTACGACCACCATGTCCATCAAATAGAACGAATCCAGGTCGGGATCCAAGATAAGGTTTGAGGTATCACCAACATAGCTGATCAAGTCTATGACATCGGAGACCAGCGCTGTGTGCGCAGCAAATACCTCAGCGGCCGGCCGCCCCTTGTCGCCGCCGCTCAGGTTAGCCCACTGCCGTTTGAGATCGTCGACCCGGCTACCAATCTTCAGTGTCGTGACCCACTCAGGATCAACCGCCTCCAATGCTGCAAAGGACTCGGCAACCTTGTTACGCAGAGCAGGCAAACGTTCGGCAAGCTTGTCGTTGCCGGCCAGCATGGCATTGGTTGTGCCTCGGTGCTGCGGGATAAAGGACAGCAATGGGCGCACCACGGTGATGTAATCGTTTCCGACCACTTCTTTTGCGCTGAACGCCACGGACTCTTTGGTCTGCACGTAATAAGCGCCCGCAAAGCCGACGATAATCAGCACGAGCAGCGCATAGGCGATTCGTAGCTTCGTGCCGACAGGCACGATGGGAAGGCGACTGAACATGTAAATCTCCAAGGTGATGGGCGGTGATTCGATGTCGTCAACCAGCCCTGACCCCTTGGGTAACGACAGGTGAATAAATTTCTGAACGTCTATAACGGAAAAAGCCGCACAAAGTGTGCGGCGATTCCGGTTTTATGATGGCCTAAAACTCGCTCCAGGCTTCGTGGGAACTTGTGTGATTAGGCACCGGTTTAGCGGCTGCGGACGGAACTGGTGACGTTACAGTCGAGCGCTCCACATGAAAAAAGCCCATGGCCGTGTTCATACTACGGGCCTGTTCGGCCATGTTTTCACCGGCGGCGCTGGCCTCCTCGACCAGGGCTGCGTTTTGCTGCGTCATTTCATCCATTTGCGTAATCGCCGTATTAACCTGTTCGATGCCTGAGCTCTGCTCATCCGCGGCACTGGTAATTTCAGACACCTGAGTGGCGACCTCTGCAATCGAGGTGACCAGCGACTGCAAGGTATCGCCGGACTGGTTTACCAGTTTGGTGCCATCGGCGACTTTCCCTGAGGAATCACGAATAAGGTCTTTGATTTCTTTGGCCGCTTCGGCGCTTCGTTGGGCGAGGCTTCGGACTTCCCCGGCCACCACCGCGAAGCCCCGGCCCTGCTCGCCGGCCCGGGCAGCCTCGACTGCGGCATTCAAGGCAAGCAGGTTGGTTTGAAACGCGATTTCGTCGATGACCGTAATGATGTCGCTGATTTGCTTGGACGATTCACTGATGGCGCCCATGGCGTCCACGGCTTGCTGCACCACATTGCCGCCTTTTGATGCGTCGTCGCGGACCGTCGCCGCCAACGAATTAACGTTTCGCGCGTTCTCTGCGGTCTGGCGGACCAGTCCGGTCATTTGCTCCATGCTAGACGCTGTCTCTTCTAGGCTGGACGCTTGT
>CAKZQE010000213.1 GCA_937139465.1 uncultured Gammaproteobacteria bacterium | reverse complement strand
CCCTCCTCGACCTCGCGTTCGGCGTCGACCGCGCGAGCGTCGTCCATCGCTTCCATGGCTTCGATGACGCTGGCCGGCGGCGGCGCACCGGCGGTCATGACCTTGACCGGATGGGTCACCTGCGCGCGCTCCGGCGCCGGCGCCTTGGCGATCATGCCCAGCACAATGGGGGCGCCACACAGGTGATCGACCTGTTCGGTGGCGATCAGGCGCAAGATGTCCTCAGCTCGCACATGACGCAGGCAGACATTGGTGCCGGCCAGCAGCGCCAGCGTCCAAGGGAAGCACCAGCCGTTGCAGTGGAACATCGGCAGGGTCCACAAATAGCGCGCATGCTGCGGCATGCCCCAGGACACGGCGTTCGCCGTGGCATTCAAATAGGCCCCGCGGTGGTGGTAGACGACCCCCTTTGGGTTCCCGGTGGTGCCGGATGTGTAGTTTAGGCTGATCGAGTCCCATTCATCGGACACCGCCACGCAGGCCGTCGCCGGGTCTGCCTCTGCCTCTGACAACAAGGCTTCATAATCGGTGTCCCCCAGCAGCCGGCCACCGTCAAAGCTTGGGTCGTCGATGCCAATGACCGTTGGCGGGTTGTCCAGCTGGCTGACCGCAGCGGCGGCCACATCGGCAAATTCACGGTCGACCAGGAACAGTCGCGCGCCACCATGGCCCAAAATGAAGGCCACCGTGTCAGCGTCCAGACGCGTATTAATGGAGTTCAACACCGCCCCGGCCATGGGCACGCCGAAATGGGCTTCATAGTGTGCCGGCACGTTCGGCGCCATCACCGCGACCGTATCACCGGGTTTTACGCCGCGCCCTATCAAGGCCCGCGCCAGTGCCACGCAGCGATCACGCGTCACCGACCAGGTTTGACGGACAGGCCCATGCACCAGCGCTAGCTTAGTCGGGTGAACCCGGGCGGCCCGGTGCAGAAACGAGATGGGGCTCAAGGCTTCATAGTTTGCAGGGCCTGCCTGCAGCTCGATCGGGGTGGTCATGGCGGTTACTCACGGCTTCATTATTTTGCAACAGTGTTGATCCACCACGCGTCACGCCCAATGACCGAATCAGCCCTTTATTTGACATATTCGGCCACAGCCCTCAGGGCCGATATGGTCGCCCTGTTCCGACCTGTGATAGCGTCGCCCTGACACCCACGATGGAACCGCACCTGTGAGCAACCTACTTTTGATGCATGGCATCAACCACGCCATGTTCGGCAAACGCGACCCGACCCACTACGGCTCGGACAGCCTGGCGGACATTGAAGCCAAGGCCCGGGCCTGGGGCGATGACTTGAACGTCCAGGTCAGCTGTTTCCAGTCTGACATCGAGGGCGAATTTGCACGTGCAGTCCACGCCGCCTACGAGGGTGACATCGACGCCCTGGTCGTCAATGCGGGTGCCTGGACACACTACTCCTACGGCATTTTGGATGCGCTGCTTATCTTTAAGGACAAGGGCCCCATCGTTGAAGTGCATATGTCCCACGTCCACAACCGCGAGCCCTTTCGCCACCAGTCCGTCATTGCCCCAGCCTGTATCGGCCAGATCAGCGGCTTTGGGGTCGACAGCTACCACTATGGGATTCAGGCCGCCGCTCGGGCCCTGGGCTAACCCACGGGCGGGCTCTTGTCTCGGGGCTCGACCTTGTTGATTGGCGCGACGGCCGTGCATTCGTCTCAACACCAAAACATAGCAATGCGAATGACTTGCATTTAATAGTCGGCTGGCTACAGTGACCTCATCAACGAGGACGCCTGATGATTTTGTGCAGCTGCACGGTGATTACCGACCACGACATCCGCCATGCCCAAACACGGGGAGCGCGAACACCCAAGGACGTTTACCGTTTGCTGGGCAAGAAACCGCGCTGCGGCAGCTGCGCGGCGTCGCTGGTCGAGGTGCTAAGTGAACCTCAGCAAACCCCCGACTATGCGTTGGCGAAGCCGGCTTAGGCCGCCGGCTCCATTTGCGACTGCAGGTAGTTCTGCAGCCCGGTTTTTTCGATCAACCCCTGCTGGGTCTCGATCCAGTCAATGTGTTCTTCCGTGTCATCCAAAATCTTAGTGAAGATGTCACGCGTCACGTAGTCCGATGCGGCTTCACAGACGGCGATGGCCGCCTTCAAATCAGCCTGATTGGTTTGTTCGAGTACGATATCCGAGGCAAACATTTCTTCGACGGTCTGACCGATCTTCAATCGCCCCAAGTCCTGCAAGTTGGGCAGGCCTTCAATCATCAGGACGCGGTTAATGATCCAATCCGCATGATTCATCTCGCCAATGGATTCGTCGTAGACCTTTTTGCCCAGACGCTCAAATCCCCAGTCTTTAAGCATTCGTGCGTGCAAAAAGTACTGATTAATCGCTGTTAGCTCATTTTTCAGCACGCGGTTCAGGTGTTCGATCACCTCAGCATTGCCCTTCATGCGGTCACCTTTCCGGTTGTCAAAACAGCACCAGACCCTAGCAAGCCTCGACATCACTTTCGACGGACCCTGTGCCATCGCTTGACCTTCCAGCAAGGGGAAACCTTAGGCTCATGCCCAGTAGTAAAGGAGCAACGAGCATGGACCAAACCGCTAACTTTTCGATCCAAGGCCTGTCCTGCGGCAGCTGTGTCGGCCGTGTCGAGCGGGCATTGGATGGTGCCGCCGGCATTCAGGGCGCCGAGGTCAACCTGGCGACCCGGCGCGCGAGGGTGACCTTTGATCCGTCCGCCACGGATATCGGCGCGATCGAGCAGCTAATCACGCAAGCCGGCTACCCGGCACAGCATCAACCCAGCGAGGCACCGCCCTCGGCCCCGGACTTCCGCGGCGAAGGTGACGCCCTGCGCCGCCACGTTTGGATCGCCGCGGCACTGGCACTGCCGCTACTTTTGGTGGAGATGGGCTCGCACCTAGTGCCTGCAATTCACATGTGGGTGGACGCTAACCTGGGCGCTTGGAACCATCCCGCGCAGGCACTGCTGGCAAGCGCCATGCTGCTTGGCCCCGGGCGGCGCTTTTTCAGCCATGGCCTGGTCGCCTTGATCAAACGCCGGCCGGACATGAATAGCCTGGTGGCCCTGGGCACCGGCACCGCATACGCCTACTCGATGGTCGTGCTGCTGTGGCCGACGCTACTGCCCAGCGCGGCTCAGGCCGTTTACTTCGAATCAGCCGCGGTGGTGATTTTTCTGGTGTTGCTGGGGCGCATGCTCGAGGCCCGGGCCAAGGGGCAAGCCGGCGAGGCCATTCAACGCCTAGTTGGGTTGCAACCGGACCAGGCGCTGGTGGTGGCCGATGGCGAACCCCAACTACGCGCCATCGCCAGCATCCAGGTCGGGGAGACCATCCGCGTGCGTCCGGGCGAGCGCATTGCTCTGGACGCCGAGGTCATCAGCGGCAGCGGCCATGTTGACGAATCCATGCTGACCGGCGAACCCGTGCCTGTTCGAAAAGGCCCGGGGGACACCCTGGTCGGCGGCACCCTGAACACCACCGCCAGCTTCGATGCGCGGGTCAAAAACAACGGAAACAACACGGTACTGGCGAAAATCATCGCCACGGTTCAGCAGGCCCAAGCGACCAAACTACCGATTCAGTCGCTGGTCAATCGCATCACGCTGTGGTTCGTCCCGACCATTATTGGGCTGTCGCTGACCACTCTGCTCGTTTGGTTGATAGCGACAGGTGACCTCGCACTTGGGCTGGTGGCAGCGGTGTCGGTGATGATTATCGCCTGCCCCTGCGCCATGGGACTGGCCACACCCATATCGATCATGATTGGCACCGGCAAAGCCGCTGAGTGGGGTGTGCTCTTCCGCCGCGGTGATGCGCTGCAAACCCTGTCTTCGGTAACGACCGTCGCCGTGGACAAAACCGGCACCCTGACCGAGGGCAAACCGGTAGTCACCGACGTTATCGCGATGCCCGCAACGACCCAGGCGCAGATCCTGAACCTGGCAGCCGCGTTGGAAGCCCATTCTGAGCACCCCATCGCCCGGGCCATTACCCAAGCGGCGGAGCAACCGCTGGTTGCAGGTAACGTCGTCAGCGTCACCGGCGGCGGCGTAACCGGACGGGTCGCGGGTCAATCCGTTCGCTTGGGCGCGGCGCACCTGATGACCGCGGATTTCAGCGCCCTCGCCGATCGCCTCGAGGGCTTGAGCGATGCTGGCAAAACACTGGCGTATTTAGAGGCGGACGGCGAGGCGCTGGGGGTGATCGCGGTATCCGACGCCATCAAAGCGACCACGCCACGCGCCATCAAGGCCTTACAAGCCGCCGGCCTTAAGCTGGTGATGATCAGCGGCGACCAGGCCGCTGCGGCGCAGGCGATTGGCGATCAACTGGGTATCGACGACGTGATCGCCGGCGTGCTCGGCAAACGACGCGCCCTGCGCGGTTTCGTGGGCGACCTGCCCGAGACCCTCGCGGTCGGCGATCGGCTGAACATCCTGAACATCGGCGGCGTGATCGGCGTCGTGGTGTCCGGGAACCTCGACCTCGGACGTCCGATGGCGTGCGAGCTGCTCGGCTCGGTCGTTCGGGACGGCGAGGTCGTCAACATCGGCCGCGAGGCGCCGACACCGCCGGCCGACGCCGCCCCGGACGCGGGCGCGCGCGCGCTGACGATCCCGGAGAAGGCGAACGCGGACGCGGGGTCGTTCCAGTGGAGTCGAGGGCGCGCGGGCGACAACGAGCGGGACACGATGTCGCGCGAGGAGCTCAGGGCGATCACGCACGAACGCCTGCACGAGACGTGCGC
>CAKZQE010000212.1 GCA_937139465.1 uncultured Gammaproteobacteria bacterium | reverse complement strand
GATGGCACTGAGCATGAAGTTGTGATCTCTATTACGGGCACCGAAGACACGCCAGTCGTGACGGGTACGTTCACCGGCAAGGTGACCGAAGGCAATCTCGGTGATGTCGCGACCGCAACAGGCACCATCACCATCTCTGATGTTGATAATGGCGACGATCCGGTTTTTGCAAACACCACCGTTACGGGCACCTATGGTGAGTTGGTATTGGTGGACGGGAAGTGGACGTATACGCTGGACCAAAGCCAGGTTCAGCAGCTGGACGAGGGTGATCAGGTACAAGACACCATCACTCTCACAGCGACCGATGGCACCCAACAAAAGATCGTGATTGATATTACGGGCACCGAAGACGCGCCTATTGTTGACGGTGCGTTCACCGGCAAGGGAGGTAAGCAGCTCTGCGGTGCGCTCTGTCTCTTGTGCGGTCATGCCCGCAACCGGTTCATCAATCAGTAGCAAACGCGGATCGGACACCAGCAACATGCCGATTTCCAGCCATTGCTTCTGGCCATGGGACAAGGCGCCCGCCTTCATAAAGCGTTGTTCTTTTAAACCAATGATGGCCAACACTTCGTCAATGCGGTCGATCTCGCTGGGGGATAGTCGAGAGAACAGCGTTGGCAATACGCGTTTGTCGGTTTTGAGAGACAGCTCCAAATTGTCGAACACGGTTTGCTCTTCAAACACGGTCGGCTTTTGGAACTTGCGGCCGATGCCAGCCTCGGCAATCGCCGTTTCATCGAGCTTCAGCAGGTCGATCGTCTGGCCGAAGTACGCCGATCCGGCATCGGGGTGCGTTTTGCCCGTGATGATGTCCATCATGGTCGTTTTACCGGCGCCGTTTGGGCCGATAATGCAACGAAGCTCGTCGTGCTTCAGGTACAGGTTCAGGTCGTTGATGGCCTTAAAGCCGTCGAAGCTGACGCTGATGCCCTCCAGGTATAGCAGGATCGACTTGTCGATGTTCAGTCGCGCATCGGCTTGGGGTTTGACGAACTCAAACACCTGATCGCGTTTCATAAAATCCGTCGCAATCATGCGCTGGCCTCCTTACGTGCAAAGAGTCCGGCCACACCCTTGGGCAGGAACAGGGTGACCAACACAAACAATGACCCCAGCACAAACAGCCACACCTCAGGGAACTCCACGGTCAGGTACGACTTGGCGTAGTTAATGGCCAGCGCACCAATCACGGCGCCGAACAGGGTCGCGCGGCCACCGATGGCGACCCAAACGACGACTTCGATCGAGTTGATGGGCGAGAATTCGCCAGGGTTAATGATGCCGACTTGGGGCACGTACAAAGCACCCGCCACCCCGGCGATGCAGGCGGACAGGGTAAACACCCAGAGCTTAATGCGCTCGACCCGAAACCCAGCGAAGCGGCTGCGACTTTCGGCATCGCGAATCGCGATACAGGCGCGCCCTGCGCGTGATGTGACAATGCTTTTGGACAGCCACAGCGCACCCATCAGCGCAATCACGCTGGCCATGAACAAGGCCACTTTGGTGCTGTCTTGTTGCAGGCTGAAGCCCAAAATATCTTTGAAGTCGGTTAGGCCGTTGTTGCCGCCAAAGCCCATTTCGTTGCGGAAAAAGGCCAGCATCAAGGCATAGGTCAGGGCCTGGGTGATGATGGACAGGTAGACCCCCGACACGCGTGAACGAAACGCCAGAGCGCCGAAGACAAAGGCAATCACCCCCGGTACCAGAAGCACCATCAGTGCGGCAAACCAAAATTGATCGAATCCCAGCCAGAACCAGGGCAGGGCATCCCAATCCAAAAACACCATAAAGTCCGGCAACAGGGGATCCCCGTACACGCCGCGATCACCAATTTGACGCATCAGGTACATGCCCATGGCATAGCCGCCGAGGGCAAAAAATGCCGCGTGTCCGAGCGTCAAAATGCCCAGGAAGCCCCAGACCAGATCCACGGCAACGGCCAGCATCGCCAAGGTCAGGTACTTACCCAGCAGCGACAGGGTGTAGGTCGGCATGTGACCGAGGCTGCCCTCTGGCAAGCTGTTGAGCACAGGCACCAATACCAGGGCAAGGCCAAGGCCTGACATCACCAGCGTTTCGGTACGCGAGTGCGGTTTGATGAGTTGCATCATGCGTTAGCCCTCCACCGCACGGCCGCGCTGGGGGAATAGCCCGCGCGGGTTCTTTTGAATAAACAACACGATAAATATCAACACCAAAATTTTTGCCAGAACCGCGCCGGTCCACGGTTCGATCAGTTTGTTGGCAATGCCAAGGCTGAGCCCGGCTACCAAGGTTCCCCATAGGTTGCCGACGCCGCCGAAGACCACGACCATGAATGAATCAATAATGTATGATTGGCCCATGTTGGGACCAACGTTGGTGAGCTGGGACAAGGCCACGCCGGCCAACCCGGCCACGCCCGAACCCAATCCAAAGGTCAGCGCATCGACCCACTGCGAACGCACGCCCATGGCCCGAGCCATGGTGCGGTTCTGGGCCACGGCGCGAACCTGAAGTCCCAGCGACGAACGCTTCAAAATCATCAGCAGCGCAAAAACGATACCGAACTTGACCGTGTCCACTGCTGTGGTGACGGCGGGGAAATACAGCTTGGGCACCTGGATCAGGTTCATTAGATAGCCGTTGTTGTAGATCGACGACA
>CAKZQE010000211.1 GCA_937139465.1 uncultured Gammaproteobacteria bacterium | reverse complement strand
CCCAGCCAGGGCCATCAGCTGACCATTATCGCTTGTTGCCTGCCGTAGGATCTCCGCATTGCTGAACCAGTCCGTTCGATTGGTCAGCTCGGTGTTCTGCGCCGATTTCGCCTCCGGGCTGCCGATCAGATCGCCACCTAGGCTGATCTTGACGCCAATCTCCTTGGCTGTGGTCATCATCTGGTCAAGTCCCTTGCGCACCAGCTCCTGCCGCGCCGGTTCGGCCGCCGCGGCAAAGGCCCGGTCGCTTGTGCGGGAGGGGGTCTGCTCATAGGCGTCGAGGCAGTTGCGCACCTGTTCGGGATCGCTGGCGTCAAACATGATCAGCGGGTGCAGGTTGCCATCACCGGCGTGGAAGACATTGGCGACAGGGCAGCCGTACACTCTGGACAGGCGAGAAATTTCTTCCAGCACGTGGGAGACCTGGCTGCGCGGAATGGTGCCATCCATGCAGTAGTAGTCCGGGCTTAACTGACCGACCGCCGGGAACGCGTTTTTCCGCCCCTTCCAAAACAGCTCGCGCTCAGCGTCGTCCTTGGCCACTTTGACCTCGACCGCGCCCGCACGGGTCAGCACTGCACTGACATCGGCGATGTGTTCGGCCACCTCGGCTTCGTTGCCGTCAACTTCGCACAACAGCAACGCCTCGGCCCAGGTTGGGTACCCAGCGTTCAAGAAATTTTCAGCGGCCTGGAGGCTGAATTTATCCATCATTTCAAGGCCCGCCGGAATGATACCCGCAGCGACAATTTCACCCACTGCGCGTCCAGCGGTCGCCAAATCGTCAAAGGCCGCCATGGCCACTTTAGTCACGGTGGGCGTCGGCAGCAGCTTTAGTTTGGCCTCGACCACCACGCCCAGCATGCCCTCAGAGCCGACCAAGGCCGCCATCAAATCGAAGCCTTCGGTGTCCAGCGAGGTGCCGCCGAAGGTGAGCTCTTCGCCCTCGATCGTAATGACCGTCGCTTCCATCACGTTGTGCACCGTGAGGCCGTATTTGAGGCAGTGAACGCCGCCGGAGTTTTCGGCAATGTTACCGCCAATGGAGCAGGCAATTTGACTCGACGGGTCCGGTGCGTAGTAAAGCCCGTAGCCGGCCACCGCTTGGGTGACGGCTGCGTTACGGATGCCCGGCTCGACCGTGATCGTGCGGCCAACGGGGTCGATGTGTTTAACGGCTGACATCTTGGTTAGGGACAAAAGCACACCGCCCTCATGGGGCATGGCGCCGCCGGACAATCCCGTGCCCGCGCCGCGCGTGACCACCGGGATGTCCTCGTCGTAGCAGGCTTTCAGAACCGCGATCACCTCGGCCTTGTTGGCTGGAAGCGCGACCACCATGGGCAGGCGGCGATAGGGCGCAAGCCCATCGGTTTCAAATGGCCTGAGGTCTTCGGGGGCGTGTTTCAGCTGCGCCGGGCTGAGGACCGCCTGCAGTCGTGGAACGATACGTGCTCGCCGCTCGGCGATGGTGGCATCGTCCAAGAGATCTTGCGTCATGGCGTTCATGGTCGACCCTCATTGTCTGGTTATAATACGCGCATGGTAAATTGGTCTTACCAATTTTTCCAGTCGGTCAGCCAAGAACTTTTGTCGACGCTAGGACACCGGCGACCCGAACTCGTTGGCCCGCGATTCCCCGGGACGCAGGCCAAAATACAGCGTCGCAATAAACCCTATCCCTGGGACCAACACCAACAACCCCCACCAGCCACGGTGGCCAATGTCATGAATGCGGCGCACCAATAACGCCACGTAGGGCACAAAGAGCAACAAACCGAGGAAACTGGCGAGGCCCGCCGAAACCGCGCCGATCAACACATTGGCGATGATCGAAAACAGCATCCACCACCAAAACTCCGCGCGGCTGGAGCGCGTATGAAAATCCAAGCACCGGTTAAAACCCATTTTCACGGCGTCTACAAAACTGATCATGCCAACTTCCTTTTGTGTAATGGATTAACTATGCGGCCACGGTGACAATTAAAAACGGACTATTTGCCAATCCGGTACTCCGGCGCCCCCAACACCGCCAGGTCCGCCACTTCATGGGTAATAAGCAGCAGCGTCTTACCCCGCTGGTTGACCGCCTGCACCGCCGCCAAGGCATCGCGGCGCGACTCTGGATCCAGGGCCGAGAACGGCTCATCTAGCAGCATCACGGGCCGGGGACTAACCAGACAGCGCGCCAGCGCGACTCGCTGCTGCTGACCGCCGCTCAGCTCATCCGGCAAGCGTGCCGACAGGTCACCCACATCCAGAGCGTCCAAGGCTGACTGACACTGACTGCGCTGGGCCGCGGACAACCGCCCAGGGCAGATACCCAGCCCGACGTTCTCCATCACCGGTAAATGCTCAAACAGATTATCAGTCTGAAACAACAGCCCAAACGGGCGCTCGGCTGGAGGCTTGTCCAACACCGACTCGCCCCGCCAGCTGACCTGTCCCGACTGCGGCCGCAAAAAACCGGCGAGCACATTGAACAAGGTCGATTTACCGGCGCCGCTGGGCCCGGTGACCCCCAACATAGCGCCCTCCCCGAGGCTGAAATCAAAGGTCAGCGGCGGGAAGCCGGCGAAGTTATAGCGCAGTTGATCAACCCGTAGCATGGGCACTCCGAATTCGTTGGGCGATGGCAAATAAGGCCCACAGCGGCAGCCATAACCACAGCGCCAAGGCGAAAGCGTCATGACTGCGGTAGCTACCCAGTTTTTGGTACAAAAGGTACGGCAAGGTTTGGAAGTCTTGGCTACCAAACAAGGCCACGACACCAAAGTCGCCGAGGCTCAAGCCGAACGCAAACACCCACCCCCACACCAGCATCGGCCGCAGCACGGGCCAATCCAGGCGCTGTATTCGCAGCCAGCCGCGCAGCCGCCACTGCACGCAGAGCCGATCACTGCGGGCGTGATGACGGTCCATGGCGGGCCACAGGACAGCGCCGACGAAGGGCAAGCACAGCAGCACATTAGACACCATCACCGCCACCGCCGAGGACATCCAGCCGCCCGATCGAGCGAGTAAAAACAGCCCCAGCGCCAATACCTGCATGGGCAGCATGAACGCGACCCACGCAGACAGCGACAGCGCCCGGTCAAGTGGGCTTTGGCTACGGCGAAGCTGCCCCAGCACCCAGGCCAGGGCCACCACCGTGGTGGCGCATACCAGCCCGACCCACAGCGAGGTGATGGCCGCATTTTGCACGGCAGGTTGTGACCACACCGCCAAGGTCTGCGCGCCAATGCCCCTCCAGGCCAGCGCAGCCATCGGCACCAACCAGGCCGACACCAGCGCCCAGTAGAGCAGCGCACACCACCGGCTGGGTGATACCGACACCGAGGACGAGCGATCCACCGATACCAGCGCGGGCGACTTGGACCCAAACCAGGCCAAGGGCGCCAGGATCGCCAACTGAGCCAGCGCCAAAAGGGCTGCCCGACCCAGGTCGAAATCCAGTTTGATGGCCTGAAACAGCGCTACCTCAAGGGTGGCCCATTTAGGACCGCCACCGAGCACCAAGACAATCGCAAAGCTGGTGAAGCACAGCAAAAACACCAGCCACCATTGCACCACCAACAGGCTCTGGGTCCGCGGCCACAGCAGCAACAAAAATGCCCGCCAGTGGCCAAGCCCAAGCTGCACAACCAAACGCTGCTGATTCACAGGAACCCGCCGCCATTGCAGCGCCAGCTGGCTGGCCACCCAGGGCGCGTTCAGAAATACGTGGGCCAGCAGGATCCCCGATAGCCCAAACAGACCACCGGGCATCGACAGCCACCCCTGACGGCCAAAGGCCGCAACAATCATCAGCACCACCACCAGGGTCGGCATCACCGGCACGGTGTTCAGCAGCGCGGTGAGGCCACCGGGCACCCACCGCGGATCGGCATGGTGCCGCAGGTATGCGAGCAAGAGCCCAACGGCAACAGAGAGACTGGCACTTAACGCCGCCTGCAGCACCGTTTGGCCCAGCAAGCGTTGAAATTCATCGCCGGCCAAGTAGCCCCAGGGCAAGGCGCCGCCGGCAAAAACGACCGCCCCAAGAACCAGCAATACCAGCCCCCAAAGAACGGCATAGGCGACCCGGGGCAGTGTCGCCCCGTGCCACCCGGAGAGGTTATTGACCAATCGCGCTCAGGAACTCAGCGATAACCGCTTCACGCTCGGCCTCGACCCGCTTTGGGTCAGCCAAGCGAAAGGGCTCGGGACGGGGCTGAACGTCGAAGTTCTCGGGCATATCCATGGCGATCACGGGATAAGCCCAGTTGCCCGTCGGAATGGCGTCCTGAAAGCCCGGCGACACGATAAAGTTCAGAAACTGAGCGGCCAATGCTGGCTGATCACTAGATTTAAGCGCCGCGGCGACTTCGATTTGACCCTGGTGCCCCTCGGCAAAGGGGGCCCAAGCAAAGCGGTCGTCACCCTCGGCAATGCGGTGGTACGCCGGCGATGTGGTGTAGGACAACGCCATGTCGGCTTCGCCCTGCAGGAACAGGTTGTAGGCCTCACTCCAGCCTGGCGTCACCGTCAGAATGCTGTCCGCCGCGTCGGCCCAGAATTGCGCGGCGTCGTCGCCGTAAACGGACTTAACCCACAACACCAAACCCAGGCCCGGCGTTGAAGAGCGCGGATCTTGGATCACAAACTTCACATCCTCGGGCAAGCTGCGCAGTGCTTCCAGGCTGGTCGGCGGCGTGGCCAAGCGGTCCTTTTGGTAGACGAAAGCAAAGATTGAATAATCAAAGGGCACAAAGGTTGACTCGGACCACTCGACAGGCAATTCCAGCGCGTCCTGTGGCCAGTCATGGGTGGCAAACAAGCCTGTCTCCCGAGCCAACTCCATGGTGTTGGTGTCCAACCCCAGGATGATGTCCGTATCGGTGCTGTCGCCTTCGAGTTGAACCTTACGCAGCAAGCCAATGGACGACTCGCCCGTGACAAATTGCAGGTCGCAGTCACACTGGGCTTCGAATGCTTTTTCGATGGCAGGGGCCGGACCCCAGTCCGCCGCAAAGGCGTCGTAGGTGGACACGGTCAACACAGGTTTGGCGATGGCCGCTAGGGGCAACATCAAGGACATAGCTAAGGTTTTTTTCATGGCTCGCTCCAGTTTTTAACACCAGGCGGCACGAGGCAGGACGCGGTCCATAACAGGACGATTGTCTCCCTCCGCCAGCACAATCTGGTTCAGGTTCAATGGGTATAATCTCAGCACCGAAGTGCACCCCAGACGAGCGCGATGGTATCGTCTGGCGCCATGCAGTCAATGACTTTCGACAAAACCCTGTTGCTTTTGGGTAACGCCCCCATCACCGATGCCCTTGCCAACTGGGTCAGTCACTGGACCGGCCCGGTGGTGTGTGCCGACGGCGGTGCCCGGCATTTGGGCGCTTTGACGGCTTCCGCCATCATCGGCGACATGGATTCGTACACCGGCACGGATGGCTGGACCGATACGGACCAGAACAGCACTGACTTCGAAAAATGCCTGGCCCGCATCGATGCACCCGGCATTATCGGAGTCGGTTTCTTGGGCGGGCGTTGGGACCATAGCCTGGCCGCCCTGTCGGCGCTGGCCAAGGCGCCCTGCCCGGTGACACTGATTGACCATGAAAACGCGATTCGTTTGGTGGTCAATGATTACGACGGGATCCACACCACCGGCGAGATCGTTGGCGTCATTCCAATGGAGCCGTGTGAATTTCAGTCCAGTCACGGACTCCAGTACCCGCTCGACGGCATCCGATTGGCCCTCGGGGACTGGGTGGGTTCAAGCAACTGTGTGAACGATTCAAAGGTCAGCATACGCGGGCGCGGTCGGTACTGGCTCACCACCGCCTCGCCGGTTAACGGGGTGTAAAACCCGCTTCGGAATAGGTAATGCCCTGCCCAGCCAGCGCCATGGCACGGGGAATATAGGGCATCCAGGCATCAAACGACTCAAGATCCACCCAGGCCAGCTGGGCACATTTATGTGGCTCGGCATTTACCGGTTCGCCGGTGAACTCGGCGCGATAGAACAGGTCGATCACCCGGCGTTGGTCGGTTTTTCGGTGCAAGGTGTGCACTAACGCAAGGCTAGACGGCGCAACCTGTACGCCGACCTCTTCGAGGCACTCACGCACGGCACAGTCCGAGGCAGCCTCCCCCTCGTCCACGCCACCGGCTGGCGGGCACCAGTACCCATCCATGTAACCGGTGTTGGCCCGTTCAAGGGCCAGCACCTTGCCATCACGCTCAAGAAACACGTAGACGGCAACGAATACCAGATCGCGGCGTATCGGGATTGCACTCATAAAAAAACACCCTCAGGTCGAGCCATTACGCTTTTGTGTTGTTTGATGAACTTACGGCGCGCTTTTTGGCCGAAAGCGGCTTAACCGCTCGTGTTTGGCGACAACTGTCGAACGGTGGATATGCGCTCACCGTCAAAAATAAACTCAAAATGCTTAATTTGAATCGCGGATTGAACAAAGCGAGGAGACATTAACCCCCAGCAGGTACCGCCAAGATTTCGGACCGACCTGTACTGAATGCCATCTTCGCCTCGACGTCTCAGGTCGCGCCCAAACTTCTGTGAGTCAGAATAATCATCAGGATCATGAATATCACTGACATCACTTGCATCTACCGGAGCTGATGAAAATTCAACCTTCAGGCAGCGCATGTCCACGGTGTCGTAATGCAATCCCTCGACATTGCAAAACACCTTGTTCTGGTGGTAACGACTTTCAGCAATCGCAGTCTGCTCTGAGTCAGCTAAGTACAGCACACCAAATTGCCCATCACTAAAGCGGGAGCCATCGGGGTTCAAGTGAACGAAAGGAGCGACCGCATAGTTGACTCCACTGATCCCGAATGGAATTTCATCATTGGCAAGCAAAGAAAGCTTGCCTAACTGATTAAGGAGCCTGGGGTTGGTTAATGCCTGCAACTGATAAACGGTTTCAAACTCGTCCTTATCGGCTACGTCATCAAACAGCGTAGTGGGAGGGAACTTCGTATTAACAAGCCGTTGTAAACGTTATCTGCGTTAGAGAAAACTGTTCTCAATGCCTGATGCATATTGGCTATATAGCTAATGCGCTCCAACTGGTCATCGCTTAACGAAACAGTTTCAGGGTCTTTCTGGTAACGGTTAAACGAACCTTTCTTGATCCCTAGAATCGCTTGCTTCTGAAGCGCAGTGCAGCCCCACTTGTCAAG
>CAKZQE010000210.1 GCA_937139465.1 uncultured Gammaproteobacteria bacterium | reverse complement strand
ACTCAGAACGCCGTTCTCTTAATAAAGAAACCAGTACTTTAATTGCACATAAAGTGCAGCTGGCATTGGAATTGGGCATTACACCCATATTATGTATAGGTGAAAGTGAAGCTGAACGTGTTGCAAAACACACTGAAACTGTTTTAGCTTCGCAACTACAACCTGTAATCGATGAAATAGGTATAGATAAATTTGCAAACGTTATTATTGCCTACGAGCCTGTTTGGGCCATTGGCACCGGTAAGACGGCGTCAGCGGACCAGGCCCAGGCGATGCACGCCGTGATTCGCGGTTGCTTAGCCGCGGCTGACATGGGTAACACACAGATTTTATACGGGGGCAGCGTCAACGCAGCCAACGCAAACGAGTTAGCAGCTTGCCCGGACGTCAATGGGGCGCTAGTAGGCGGAGCTGCACTGAATATTGAAGCGTTCACGGTGATCGTGAAGGCCTTTACGGAGCAAAGTTAGTGGAAAGCGGCATTATTATCATTCACGTCGTGTTGGCCGTTGCCATCATTGGCTTGGTTATGATTCAGCAGGGCAAAGGTGCGGATGCGGGTGCATCATTCGGCGGTGGCGCTTCGCAGACCGTCTTCGGCGCGTCCGGTTCGGGTAACTTTCTGACCAAGATGACCAGCATCCTTGCGGGTTTGTTCTTCGTCACCTCATTCGCGTTGGCGGTGATTGCCAAGAACCAGGCGGACTCAATTTCAGGTGTAGGCTTACCGACACTTGTTACGCCGACCCAAACAGTTGATACTCCTGCCGCGTCGGAATCGAGCGATCTTCCGACAGGTAACTAGCAACGAGTTATCGCCGAAGTGGTGGAATTGGTAGACACGCCATCTTGAGGGGGTGGTGAGATTTATCTCGTGCGGGTTCAAGTCCCGCCTTCGGCACCATATATAAAAAAGCCCCGTAGGTTTTGCGACTTACGGGGTTTTTTTTCGTATATCGAGCTTACGTGCAAGTTCAGTCAGCGACGGTGGACCGATAGACGCTTCAGGCAAATCGGACTACGGCTGCCTGAGCTCTGGCACGCTAGCGCGTCGTCGCTGCCAGCGGAAGTAGGCGATCAGGGCGCCAACAAAGGTCACCATGCCGATGGTGTCGCCGACGCCATACTGCAGGATGATGTTGACATCAAAAGCGCGCTCAGAAGTCAGTGCAAACGCGGCGCTGACGGCGAGACCGTTCCACGCGGTAGCAATCAGCCCCATGGCCATAAAAGACGTCCAGGGTATGACAGGATAGTCTTTGCGCACGGCAAACAAATCCCAGCCCAGACGCTTTAGCAACAAATACATCAACGGTAGGCCGGCAACGCTGGCGGACGAAGTCATCACGTAGGTAATCGGCGTCTCGGCGAAATCCGGGAAATAGATCATGCAGGTGGCTATGTGACCCGCCCAAAGTCCCGGCAATGCCTTGAACTTGAACAGGAAGAAACTGACGACCCGCCAGCCGTGTGGCAGGAAAATCAGAGACGCAATTGTGGAGGCTTGTTGGAAGCCGTAGTCCTGTAGCCAAAACAGCATGACGTAGATCAACAGGGTCATGAAGTTAATGAGTAGCAGTGAGCGCATTATTATTTCCAGTTTCCCCTACGCACTTAAGACTTAATATACGTCGTTTTGATCCTTAGTATAGGGAGAATTTTCGGCATATTCGCTAGAACCAAATTAGGCTTGCAAGCGTTGGCGAAGGCCACTATCATGCGCCACCACAATGCCCAGGTGGCGGAATTGGTAGACGCGCTAGCTTCAGGTGCTAGTGTCTGTATAGACGTGGAGGTTCAAGTCCTCTCCTGGGCACCAAACATTGTCGAAAGGCCAGCTTAACCAGCTGGCCTTTTTTCGTTTAAGGGTGCCTGCGGTCGGACTGCCGGCCCGTCGCTGTCGCTTTGGGGCGTTCGGCGGAGGGAAGCGTTGCTTCCCTAAAGCGCCGCCTCACCCTCTCCTGGGCACCAAACATTGTCGAAAGGCCAGCTTAACCAGCTGGCCTTTTTTCGTTTATGGGTACCTGCGGTCGGACTGCCGGCCCGTCGCTGTCGCTTTGGGGCGTTCGGCGGAGGGAGGCGTTGCTTCGAGAGTGTAACGAAAGCTGTGTAAGTGCCATTTGATTTACTCTTCACTGGAGCAAACTGATGGACTTAGGCATGGACACCAAAGCCATGAAGGAGCTGGCCCAGCAACTGGCCAAGAACCTGAAAACCGAAGCGGATCTAGCCCAACTTGTAAGCGTGGTGCCGGCACACCCTAGACCTCAATCCTAAACCTTCTATTTTCAGTGCCCACGCAATTCAAGAGTGGGCACGGTTTTCAGTGGATAGAAAATTTCGTAGGTACGATCCGACATTCAAGCTCAAACTAGTCAAGCAAGTGTTGGCCGGTCATCAGTCAGGGTCATCGCTGGCTAGACAGCATGACATTAATGCCAATTTGGTTTTCAAATGGGTCGCCGAGTACCGCCGCAATGAGCGTTGGGCTCGCTTGGCTCAACTTGAGGCGTCGGCGGGAGCCTCTCCAGCACTCGTGCCGGTCGAGGTCATCGACAAGCCGGCCACTGTCTCGTCTCAGTGGCCAACCATCGGCCAAGATAATTGTCGCCGGGTGTCGGCTACCTTGGCTCTGACGTCTGGGCATCGCCTTGAACTCAATGATCTTGATCCGGAGCATCTCAAGGCCCTTGTGGAGT
>CAKZQE010000209.1 GCA_937139465.1 uncultured Gammaproteobacteria bacterium | reverse complement strand
CATTGGCTGGGTGGTAGCCGCGGCATTGAAACCCGCGCGGTTCCACAGGCCGGTTATGCCATGGACATCCTAGGCACCGATTCGATCCGAGGCCGCGGTCTCGGCGGTCGCGTCAGTGGTCTGATTAAAGTAGCCATTGCCGGGGTCAAAGCGTTGCAGCTACTACGGCGGTTGAAGCCGGCGGTCGTGGTAAGCCTCGGCGGGTATACGGCGGGCCCCGGTGGCGTGGCGGCAAAATTGCTCGGCATCCCCCTGGTGTTGCATGAACAAAATGCGGTGGCGGGGGTGACTAATCGTTTGTTGGCGCGGATTGCCAGCGGCCAAGCGCAGGCCTTTGACGGCGCCTTGGCGGGTGCCCGCGTGACGGGTAACCCGGTGCGTGCCGACATCGTGGCCTTGGCTGACCCGACGACACGTGCCACGGGCCGTCATCGCCCCGCACGGATACTCGTATTCGGCGGCTCGCAGGGCGCGCAGGCGTTGAACGAGGGTGTGCCGGCTGCACTCGCGGGCGTGGGCCTGACGCTGCAGATTCGACATCAGGCCGGCCGCGGTAAAGACCAAGCCACCCGCGAGGCCTATGCCGCCGCGGGTATCGACGCCAGCGTCAGCGAGTTTATCGATGACATGGCCCAGGCCTATGCGTGGGCGGACTTGGTGATTGGACGGGCTGGCGCGTTAACGGTCAGCGAACTGGCCTGTGCCGGTGTTGCTGCCATTTTGGTCCCGCTGCCCACGGCTGTGGATGACCACCAAACACAAAACGCGCGCTGGTTGGCGCGTGCGGGTGCGGCCGATGTGCTGCCCCAGTCCGAACTGTCGACTCAACTGCCGGTGATGCTGAAACACTGGTTGGGCGACGCTGAATTGATGGCTCAGGCGGCCGCGCGCGGCCGAGCCCTGGCCCAGCCCAATGCGACGGCGCTGCTGGCCGAGCTGTGTGAGGAACACGCACGATGATTATTGCTCCATCCAATCCCATGCGCCGCATCCAAGGCATTCACTTCATCGGTATCGGTGGTAGCGGCATGTCCGGTATTGCCGAAGTGTTGCTGAATCTTGGGTACCGCATTTCCGGCTCGGACCTGGCCGACTCGGCGACCACACGTCGCTTGGCCTCGCAAGGCGCTCGGGTCCACCAGGGTCATGCCCCGGAAAACCTGGGTGATGCGGACGTGGTGGTGGTGTCCAGCGCCGTCAACGAAGAAAACCCCGAGGTCAAAGCGGCCCGAGCGCGCCGGATTCCGGTGGTGCGGCGCGCGGTGATGCTGGCGGAGCTGATGCGTTTTCGGCACGGCATCGCGGTCGCGGGTACCCACGGCAAAACCACCACCACCAGTTTGTTGGCCTCGGTACTGGCCGGTGCGGAGCGTGATCCCACTTACATCATTGGTGGGCGGCTGAATGCGGCGGGCACCAACGCCAAGCTGGGTCAGGGCAATTTGCTGGTGGCCGAGGCCGACGAATCGGATGCAAGCTTTTTGGAGCTGCTACCGATGACGGCGCTGATTACCAACATTGAAGCGGACCACATGTCGACCTACGGCGGCGACTTCAGCCAGCTCAAGGACGCCTTTGTGCGCTTTGTTCACAACCTGCCGTTTTATGGCTTGGCGGTGGTCTGCGCTGACGACCCGGTGATACGCCAGTTATTGCCACGATTTGAGCGACCGACGCTGACCTTTGGCATCGACACGGACTGCGACTACCGCGCCGTGAATTTGCATGTGCGCGGACTGACCACGCATTTCGATGTGCTCGGCCCGAATGGGTTTCAGGCCAGCTTTGCCGTCAACATGCCCGGCCAGCACAACGTGCTCAATGCCCTGGGCGTGATCGCGATTGCGTTGGATGTTGGCGTTGAGGTTTCAGCGATTCAGGCGGGATTGTCTGAGTTCGCCGGTGTTGGCCGTCGCTTCCAGTCCCACGGTGAGCTGAGCCTTCCCCAGGGCGGCGAGGTGCATCTGGTGGACGACTACGGCCACCACCCGACCGAGGTCGCAGCCACGATTAAGGCCGCCCGGGCGGCGTTCCCGGGTCGACCCCTGAGTTTGGTTTTCCAGCCGCACCGCTACACCCGCACCCGCGATTTGTTCGATGATTTCGTGCAGGTGCTTGAGGGTGTTGATCAGCTGGTGTTACTGGATGTGTATCCGGCAGGGGAATCCCCTATTAGCCAGGCAGACAGCAGGGCCATAGCGACCGCGCTACGACTGCGTGGCAAGGTGAGTCCTATTGTGGTAACACAACCAGAAGGCGTTTGTGATACGTTAGTTCCCTTATTGGTTGGTCAGACGGTCTTGATCACCCAAGGCGCGGGCGACGTAGGGCGCCTGCCAGAGTTAATCAAGCAGGGTTTGGCACCATGAGCAGGGTCGCGGTCTTATATGGCGGCAACAGTAGCGAGCGGGCGGTATCGCTGGCGAGCGGGCGAGGTGTGCTCGAGGCTTTGTTACGTCAGGGCGTGGATGCCTTTGCGTTGGACCCTGAGCACGATCCCATTCAGACCCTGCAATCGGTCCCGTTCGATGCGGCCTTCGTGGTCTTGCATGGCGGTGATGGCGAAGACGGTCATATTCAGGCTGCGCTGGATCTTATGAAGATTGCCTACACCGGATCCGGTGCCGCCGCCTGCGCATTGGCCATGGACAAACAGCGCAGCAAGGCCCTGTTCGCGGCAGCGGGTGTGCCGGTCGCCGACAGCCAGATCATGACCAGCCCCGACCAAGCCACCGACGTCCTGGCCGCCCTTGGCCCCAAAGTCATGATCAAGCCCAACGCCGAAGGTTCAAGCGTGGGCAATTTCATCTGTGATACCGCCGATGACATTGCCGACGCTTTTAACCAAGCCCGCGCCTACGGCGACGTCATGGCTGAGCACTTCATCGAAGGCCCCGAATACACCTGCGCGCTGGTTCGCGGCGTAGCCTTGCCCGTGATTCGTATCCAGGCCCAGTCCGGTGTTTACGATTACGCCGCCAAGTATGAAACCGGCGATACCGCTTACCACATTCCCTCGGGCTTATCGGACGATGACGAGTCCATGCTCCAGTCCATGGCGATTCGCGCGAGCAACGCCCTCGGTTGCAGCGGCTGGAGCCGGGTTGATTTTATGCGCGGCCCCGATGGCTTCGTCGCCCTGGAAGTCAACACGGTACCGGGCATGACGCCGACGTCCTTGGTGCCCAAAGCCGCCGCCGCGGTGGGGCTGTCTTACGACGCCCTGTGTATGCAAATTCTTGATGACGCGACCGGAGGTGCCCGTGGCAACGCCCCGTAAGCGCGCCCGCCGCGGCGCCCAGCCGATTCGTCGGGTGCGTCTGACGCGTCCGAGCTGGTTGGTGATGCCGGCGATCAAGTGGCCGGCCTTGACTAGCCTTTGGGGTCTTGTGCTCTGTGTCGTCGCGGCCGTCAGTGGGGCCGGCGTGGTGATGGCCAGCGATCGCTTGCTGGGTGACTTCGTGATTACCCGTGTTGAGGTTGAAGGGGACTTTGTGCACCTGCGCCCGGGCGACGTTCAAACGCGCCTGGATGGCATGTTGATCAATGCCCGCGCCAGCAGCGATTTGTCGCACATCCAGCGCCAACTCAGCGATCAGCCGTGGATCGCCGAAGCCCGCGTTCGTCGGGTGTGGCCCCATGCGCTGCGCATCGAAGTGATCGAACAGCGTCCGGTCGCCCGGTGGAACCGTGATCAATTCCTGGGCATGCAGGGCGATTTGTTTGAGCCGGCCCGTCAGCCACTGATGGCACTGCCGGACCTAAGCGGGCCTGAAGGCATGGAGCGAGACGTATTTGCCCGTTACCAAGCCTGGTCCCAGCGTCTGGCCGAACGCGGTCTTGAGCTTGACGGGGTTGGATTTGACCCAGAACGCGGCTGGCGGCTGCACACCGCCGGTGGGCTGGATATTCAGCTGGGACGGATGGATTTAGAAGGCCGTCTGACTCGATTTGATCAGGCGTGGCAGTTGAAACTGGCGCAAACCCCAGACCTGGTGCGAGTCGATTTGCGTTACCCCAACGGGGTCAGCCTCGGTTTTAAGGAAAACATAGATGGATAAGTTAGTCGTAGCGCTGGATGTCGGTAGCCACCGCGTTCGGGCCCTGGTGGTCGGTTGCGACGCGGGCGAAGTGCCAGAAGTGCTTGGCTTGGGCATTGCTCAATCCAAGGGCATTTCGCGCTCGATGGTGGTCGACATCGAGGCCGCGACCCGTGCCATTGAGCGCGCAATTGCCCAATGTTCCGAATTGGCTCAGTGCCGCGTGTCGTCCGTTACGTGCAACCTAGGTGGCGCGCACTTGGCGACGCATGACAGTGAAGGCGCTGTGCCCGTCAGCGGTGACGAGATTACAGCGGTGGACGTTGAGCGCGTTTACGATGCGGCGCGGGCCATTGTGTTGCCGCCGGGGCAGAGCGTTGTTGAAATCGTGCCGCGCCAATTCTTGATCGACGGCCAGGCCGGCATCCGCGTGCCCGTGGGCATGAGCGGCGTGCGCTTGGCGGCGAATGTGACCCTGGTGACCGGTTCCCAGGCCACTGGGCGTAACCTGAAAAAGTGTTTAGCCGGCGCCGGTGTTGAGTGCGATCAGCTGCTGCCAAGCGGCCTGGCCGCCGCTGCCGCATGCCTGAGTGAGGCCGACAAAGACCTAGGCGTGTGCCTAGTCGATATCGGCGGCGGTACGACCGACGTCGCGGTTTTCAAAGAAGGTGCCCTTCGCTACATGGCGGTATTGCCGGTTGCAGGCGAGCATCTAACCACTGACCTTGCAGTGGCGGCGCACATCTCGGCTCCGGACGCGGAAAAGATCAAGTGCGAATTCGGAACCGCCTATTTGGATCCCGAAATCGACGCGGCCCGGATGGAAGAGCCTATCCCCGTGCGCCGTGTCGACGGCACGCAGTCGGCCGACTGGTCGCGACGGCTGGTGGTGGACTACATGCAGCCCCGGGTCCGGGAAATTTTAGAGATGGTTGGCGAGCAGATTAGCGCCAGTGGCCTGGGTGAAGTGCTAGGTGCAGGGGTTGTTCTGACCGGCGGCACCGCACGGTTGGAGCGCATCGCACCGCTGGCAAAAAGCATTCTGGGTTTGCCGGTTCGCCTCGGCCAGATCCATGGCCTGACGGCCGACCAAAAGTTTTTGACCGACCCGGGAATGGCCGGATTGGCGGGGCTGGCGTTGCACGCCAGCGCACAGGATTCTGATGGGGGGCGTCGTCAGCGTCCTCGTCAGGGTGAAGGATGGAGTGGATTCAGCGCGCTGAAAAAACTCTTCAAACAATTCTAACTACAGCAGGTAAGAAGCCATGAATTTTGATCTAGCAGAAACACCAGGCAACAGCGCCGTCATCAAAGTTATCGGAGTCGGCGGCGGCGGCGGTAACGCCATCACCCACATGGCCCGTGCCGATGTCGAAGGCGTGGAATTCGTTGTTGCCAACACCGACAGCCAGGCACTGAGCGACGCCAGCGCGACCACCACACTGCAGCTGGGTCCCAACGTGACCCGCGGTCTCGGTGCCGGAGCAAACCCTGAAGTGGGCCGTAATGCGGCCATGGAAGACCGTGAAACCATAGCCGAGGCGATCCAAGGCTCGGACATGCTGTTTATCACCGCTGGCATGGGTGGCGGCACAGGCACAGGTGCGGCACCGGTTGTGGCTGAAGTCGCCCGCGAAATGGGCATTTTGACCGTTGCGGTCGTGACCAAGCCCTTCAGCTTTGAGGGCCGACGCCGCATGCGTGTGGCCGAAGAGGGCATCAAGGCGCTGGAAAAGAACGTCGATTCATTAATCATCATCCCGAACGAAAAGCTGTTGCCGGTACTGGGCAGCGACGCAACCCTGATGCAGGCCTTTGACGAAGCCAACAATGTGTTGAACGGCGCCGTTCGCGGTATCGCTGATCTGATCGTTAAGCGTGGCATCATCAACGTCGACTTTGCCGACGTGCGCACCGTGATGAGCGCCATGGGCCAGGCCATGATGGGCACCGGCACTGCCTCCGGCCCCGACCGCGCCATCGAAGCCACCGAGAAGGCCATTCGTTACCCGCTACTCGAAGAAATCGACCTCAAAGGTGCCCGCGGCATCCTGGTCAACATCACTGCAAGCTCTGGCTTTGGCCTGGGCGAGTACACCACCATCGGTGACATGATCGACGACATTGCTGACGAAAATGCCGCCGTGGTCATTGGTACGGTGATTGACGACAACATGGGCGACGAACTGAGCGTCACCGTGGTGGCGACGGGTTTGGATAGCCGTGCGGAATTGGAAGTGGTCCAGGGCGGCGTCCAAGAAACGCAGCAGCCCCAGCAGATGGTCGCCAACGGTGGCATTAGCATGCCTGGGATTTTGCGTCCGCAGGCACCGGCTATGACCGCCGCACCGGCGCAAACCGTGAGCGCGAGTGCATCGCTGGATGTGCCGACGTTCTTGCGTCGTCAGGCTGACTGAGCGACCGGTTCAAAAATACTGCTGTATGGACTCGCCGGTTGGCTGCCGGCGAGTCGTTTTGGCTCGATAGAGTGACGAGCTCAATGCTAGACTAGCGCCAGAATACTGCACCGGACGGGCCATGATTAGACAACGAACACTGGGAAACGTGATCCGCGCCACTGGCGTCGGACTGCATTCCGGTGAAAAAGTCTATCTGACGCTTCGGCCTGCACCGGACGACACGGGCATTGTGTTTCGCCGTGTTGACTTGGATCCGGTGGTCAGTGTTCCGGCGCATGCGTTGTCGGTGACCGACACGCAAATGGCGACGCGCCTCGGTGAAGGCGCGTCCTCCATTTCCACCGTGGAACACTTTCTAAGCGCTGTCAGTGCCCTTGGCATCGACAATTTGTGGGTGGATGTGAATCGGCCCGAGCTGCCGATCATGGACGGAAGCGCCGCCCCCTTTGTGTTTTTGATGCAATCCGCGGGCATCCGCATTCAAACCAGTCCCAAGAAATTTATCCGTATTCTGCGACCGATCGAAGTGCGTCATCCGGACAAGTTCGCCCGGCTCCAGCCCTTTGACGGCTACCGCATCACCTTCGACATCGAATACGACCACCCCTCAATCCCTAAGAACATGCAAAGCGTCAGCTTGGATGTCTCGACGTCGAACTTTATCCGCGAAATCAGCCGCGCCCGCACCTACGGCTTTGTGCGCGACATCGAATTCCTGCGCAATAACGATTTGGCTAAGGGTGGCAGCACTCAAAATGCCATTGTTTTGGGCGAGGACGGCATCTTGAACGAGGGTGGCCTGCGTTATCAGGACGAATTCGTGAAGCACAAGGTGCTGGATGCGATTGGCGATTTGTCCTTGGCCGGTCACGCCATCATTGGCGAGATGGTCGCGAAAAAGTCAGGCCATGGTCTCAACAACGAGTTGGTTCGAGCCCTGTTTGAAACCCCCGACGCCTGGCGTATTGAAACGCTGTCCGAAGCGGACTGCCCAATAAATTTCGATCAGCCGTCACTGGAACTCTGAGACGCGCCGCGCGCCTGAGCGGTAGCCAACCAGGCGTTGATGTCGTCGATGGGTTCACTGTGGATGGTCTCAGCATGGTGTTTGACCGGGATGCGGTGGCGAGCCTGCTTCCACTGAATGTTTTGCAGCCCTTTGAACTCAGGGTGGCGCTTGAGCGATTCCAGCAATTGCGGGGCGCTAAAGCGTGTTTCGGTGGCATACGCACGGTCGTACAGGACCAGGGTCAACAGCCGTTCGGTCATCGCACCGACGCGCACACAATGGCGCAGGTGCTCGGGCAAATACGGGCGAACGCGCTGATTCAGTCGCTCCAGCCGGGCGGCTGCTAACATCAGCTGTGCAGGTCCGGCGTCGCGCGTCAGTTGATTTAAGTCCCGTGGACCCTTGAAATCGGTCATGTCCAACAGCATGACGGGAAAGCCGGTTCGGCGCTATACTGCCGCGCTGAAATAACACCGCCCCACCAAAGGACATCGAATGCTAGGGTCTATAGCCAGGAAGCTGTTTGGCAGCAAAAACCAGCGCGAACTAAAGCGCATGGGCAAAGCCGTTGAACGCATCAACGCGCTGGAAGCGCAGCTACAGGGCCTGGACCTTGAAGCACTCACCGCTAAACGGGCCGAATTTGCTGGCCGCATCGAAGCCGGCGAAACCCTCGAGCAGATTCAATCCGAAGCCTTCGCGGTGTGCCGTGAAGTCTCGACCCGGGTCTTGGGCCTGCGTCACTTCGACGTGCAGATGATCGGTGCGATGACCCTGAACGACGGCCGTATCGCTGAAATGCGCACGGGCGAGGGTAAAACCTTGGTGGCGACGCTGGCGGTCTATTTGAACGCCATTTCCGGGGACGGCGTCCACGTGGTCACGGTCAACGATTACCTGGCCCGGCGTGATGCCGAATGGATGCGCCCGCTGTACGAAGCCTTAGGCCTGTCCGTCGGCGTGGTTTACTCCGGCCAGAGTCACGAGGAAAAAAGTGCGGCCTATCAGGCCGACGTGACGTACGGCACCAACAACGAATTTGGTTTCGACTACCTGCGCGACAACATGGCGCTGGACGTTAATCAGCGTGTGCAACGGGGTCTGAACTTCGCCATTGTCGACGAGGTTGACTCGATTCTGATCGATGAGGCACGCACGCCCCTGATCATCTCAGGCCAGGCCGAGGATTCGTCGGAAATGTACCGCGCCATGAACGGCATCCCCGGCCAGTTAACCCGCGCTGAAATCATCGAAGACGAGCCGGGCGAGGGTGACTACACCTTCGACGAGAAGCAAAAATCCGTTGAGCTGACTGAGCAAGGGCTGGAGCGGGTCGAGGCCATCCTGACCGAGATGGGGTTGCTGGCTGAGGGTGACAGCCTGTACGCGGCGCAAAACCTGTCGCTGTTCCACCACCTGAATGCGGCGATGCGTGCCCACGTGGTGTTCCAAAAAGACGTTCAGTACATTGTCCAAGGCGACGAGGTGGTGATCGTTGACGAGCACACCGGCCGCACCATGGCCGGCCGCCGCTGGAGCGAGGGTAATCACCAGGCCGTCGAGGCCAAAGAAGGCGTCACCATTAAGCCCGAGTCCCAAACTCTGGCCAGCACCACCTTCCAGAACTACTTCCGTATTTACGACAAGCTGTCGGGCATGACCGGTACGGCTGACACGGAAGCCTTTGAGTTCAAACAAATTTACGGTCTGGACGTGGTGGTTATTCCGACCAACGTGGAGCCCAAGCGTCGTGATTTGAATGACTTGGTGTACTTGACGGTCGATGAGAAATACGACGCCATCATCGAGGACATTCGCACCGAACTGGCCAATCAGCGTCCCATCTTGGTGGGCACTGCCAGCATCGAAACCAGTGAAATCCTGTCCGAGCGCCTGAAGCAGGCCGGCATTGATCACGAGGTGCTAAACGCCAAGCAACATGAGCGTGAGGCCGACATTATCGCCCAGGCCGGTCAAGCTGGCGCCGTCACCATCGCGACCAACATGGCTGGCCGTGGTACCGACATTAAATTAGGCGGCAGCTGGGAAGTGGACGTCGCGCAGATGGACAACCCGTCCGAGGCCGATATCGAGGCCGCGAAGGCGGCATGGAAGGCGCGCCACGAAGCCGTGTTGGCCGCCGGTGGCCTGCACATTATCGGCTCAGAGCGTCACGAATCCCGGCGCATCGACAACCAGCTCCGTGGCCGTTCTGGCCGTCAGGGCGACCCGGGTAGCTCGCGCTTCTTCTTGTCGCTCGAAGACGACCTGATGCGCATCTTTGCCAGCCCTCGTATCCAAGGGCTGATGCAAAAACTCGGCATGGAGAAGGGCGAGGCCATCGAGCACAAGATGGTGTCCAACTCGATTGAAAAGGCACAAAAGAAGGTCGAAGGCCGCAACTTCGATATGCGTAAGCAGCTGCTTGAATTCGACGACGTTGCCAACGACCAGCGCCGCCAGGTGTACGCCCAGCGCGTTGAGTTGCTGGAATCTGAGGACGTGGCTGATTTGATTAAGGTGGTCCGTGAGGACACCTTGGCCTCGACCTTTGCCCAATTCGTGCCGCCGAAATCCCTCGAAGAGCAGTGGAACCTTGAAGGGTTGGAGAACGCACTGGCGACCGAGTTCGACCTCAAGCTGCCGGTTCGCGAGTGGTTGGAGCAGGACCCGAGCCTTTACGAAGAGTCCCTGTTAGAGCGCATCCAGGCGACCGCTGCGGAGATCTACACCGACAAGGAATCCATCGTCGGCGCCGAAGGCCTGCGCAACTTTGAAAAGCAGGTCATGCTGCAGGTGCTTGACCACCGCTGGAAGGAACACTTGGCGGCCATGGACTACCTACGCCAGGGCATTCACCTGCGCGGCTACGCGCAGAAGAACCCGAAACAGGAATACAAGCGGGAAGCCTTTGAGCTGTTCCAGTCCATGCTGACCGGCATTAAAGAGCAGGTCACCGGCGTGCTGTGCCGTGTTCAGGTGCCCAGTGCCGAGGAAGTCGAAGCCCAGCGCCGCCAGCAGGCCGAAGCGCAAGCTGCCGCTATGGAAGCCCAGCAGGCGGCTGCAAAAGCTCAGGCTGAGCGCGATGCCATGCCCAAGGTCGGTCGCAACGACCCCTGCCCATGCGGCAGCGGCAAAAAGTACAAGCAATGCCACGGTAAGATCGCGTAGATGGTCCGGGGCGTACGCGTCGCGGGCGTAGCCGCGAACCTATACGGCAAGCTGCGTCAGGATTTGGCGCTGTTTGCCTTCGATGATGGCGTGACCATGGCCGGAGTGTTCACCCAAAATGCATTTTGCGCCGCGCCGGTTCAAATCGCGCGCATGCACCTGGCGTCCGAGCCGCGTGCGTGGTTGGTGAACACCAAAAGCGCCAATGCAGGCACCGGCCAACCCGGGCTTGATGATGCCCTGACCTGTTGTGGTTGGGTTGCCGAGCACCTGGATTTGGATCCCGAACAGGTGTTGCCGTTCTCGACCGGGGTAATTGGCGCACCGCTTCCCATGAGCTTGATCGAGTCGGGTATCGAGTCCGCGGTCGAGTCATTGGGCGACGCCAACTGGCCCGACGCGGCTGCGGCCATTCTGACCACGGACACCCGCCCCAAACAGGCCAGCCGGTCACTCAGCATCGACGGGGAAACGGTGGTTATCGAGGGCATCAGCAAAGGCAGCGGCATGATTCAGCCGAACATGGCCACCATGCTCGGTTTTGTCGCCACGGATGCCAGCGTGAGCCAAGGCGATTTACAGCAGCTGTTGATCGATGCCACGAATCTGAGTTTTAACCGCATTACTGTCGATGGCGACACCTCGACCAACGACGCTTGCGTGCTGGCCGCCACCGGTCAGGGTCCGGATTTGTCGCCAGCCCATCCCCAGTGGTCGGTGTTTGCCGATGCCATCACGGATGTGATGGTCGAACTGGCGCAAGCGATCGTCCGCGACGGCGAAGGCGCCACCAAATTTGTCACCATTGACGTGGCCGGCGCCCAGTCCGATGAACAGGCCCATGTCATTGCTAAAACCGTGGCCCACAGCCCACTGGTTAAAACTGCGCTGTTTGCCAGCGACGCCAACTGGGGTCGTTTGTTGGCCGCCATTGGCCGCGCCCCGGTGGAGGACCTGGACGTAAGCCAGATCCAGCTACGCATTGGCGATGTGTCCCTGCTGAAAGACGGAGCCGTGGACCCCAGCTACACCGAGGCCGAAGGCGCCCGTGTGTTTGCCCAAAGCGACATCCATATTCAAATCGACCTGGGTCAGTCCGATGGCCAGGCCTGTGTGTGGACCTGCGATTTAAGTCATGACTACGTCAGCATCAACGCCGACTACCGCTCCTGAGATTCAGGTCGCCGCCGGGGTGATCCAAGGCCCCGGTGACCAGGTGCTACTAACCCAGCGTTTGGCGGGTGCCCATCAGGGCGGCAAGTGGGAGTTTCCGGGTGGCAAGATTGAGCCCGGCGAGACACCCCTTGCTGCGCTGGGCCGTGAATTGAGCGAGGAGCTGGGTATTCGCCCATCCCATGCTTCGCCCTTGCTAGAGGTGGCTCATGACTACGGTGATAAACGTGTGCGTTTGCATGTGTTTGTGGTGCATGCGTTTACCGGCCAGCCCGAGGGGCGGGAAGGGCAGTCCATGCGCTGGGTCGACCGCGCGCAGTTGCCGTCTATGGATTTCCCCGCTGCCAACCGCGCTATTGTCGACGCCTACCAGTCCCGCTCTGACGCTTGATCGCCGCCTTCGAGCTGGTCGCCCATCAGCGCATCTGACGCAGGCGGCCCCGGAACTTTGTAGGTCTCGCTAGCCCACCCACCCAAATCCAGTAGTTTACATCGTGCCGAGCAAAACGGCTTGTTGGGGTTGGATGCATCAAATCGGCACGACGTGCCGCATTGTGGGCATTTCACCAGTTGCGGGTTCATTATAATTCCTCCATCAATCGTTGATGCAGGAAGTCTACTTGGCTCGTTAGCGCCTCGACACTGCTGTCGTTGTGAATAACATAGTCCGCTACCGCCAGCCGCTCGTGCCGCCCTGTTTGCGCAGCCAGCGCACGGCGTGCGGATGTCTCGGACACACCGTCGCGGGCCATGACGCGCTCAATCTGAATATCCTCGGGAACATCCACCACTACTATACGATCCGGCACCGATTGCTGCTGGGTTTCGAGCAGCAGCGGGATCGACCAAATCTGGTAGGGCATATCGCAGGGTCGAGACAGTTTCCGCTGGGTTAATTCGCGCACGGCGGGGTGAACGATGGCGTTGAGCTGTTCGCGGGCGCGCTCGTCACCAAACACCAGTTCGCGCATGGCTTTGCGGTTGTAGTCCCCATGTGCCGTCAGGGCGCCGGCGCCAAAGGTCTCGCGTATGGCGTCGAGCACGGGGCTGCCTCGGCTCAATACTTCGGCGGCCACATCATCGGCATCAGTCACGCGGATGCCCAGGGACTCAAATTGCCTTGCGGCGCTTGATTTGCCCGAGGCGATTCCGCCCGTCAGCGCAACCAGGGCAGTCATAGCCCCGCCATGGCTTTGTAGCCGTTGATCAGTGCATCACCCCATAGCAGGGCAATCAGTCCAGCACCCGCCAGGTAGGGTCCAAAGGCCATCGGGGCCCGTGCGCCCATCTTGGACAAGGCAATGGCGATGAGCCCGACCACGGCACCGACCAAGCTCGACAACACGATGATCAGCGGTAGCACCTGCCAGCCCATCCATGCGCCCAGGGCCGCCAGCAATTTGAAGTCGCCGGCGCCCATGCCGTGTTTCCCGGTTAGGAGGCGGAACAGGTGAAAGACGGACCACAGGCTGAGGTAGCCAAATACGGCGCCCAAGACTGAATCCTGCAGGCTCACCGGCCAGTACCCCGATAGGGCCATAAGGATACCGGCCCAGGTCAGCGGCAGTGTCAGTTGGTCCGGTAACAGCTGGGTGTCGGCGTCGATCAGGGTTAGGGCGATCAATACCCACACCAGCCCAAGGGCGGCGAGTGTGGCAACCGACGGCCCCATGACCCAGGCCACCAGCAGCGACAACAACCCGGTGGCGGCCTCCACCAGGGGATAGCGCACGCTTATTGGGTTGGCACAGTCGCGGCATTGCCCCCGCAGCAGCAGCCAGGATATCAGCGGTATGTTGTCCCAGGCGCGAATTTGGGTGTTGCACTGGGGGCAGCGCGAACGCGGTGTCGACAGGTTGAAGGTGCGCCCTGCGGGCTGCGTGAAGTCCGGCTCCGGTTGGCCGGCGTCTTTGGCGCCAAGCCATTCGCAGTCCAGCCTCAGCTCGTTTTCCATCATGATGGGCAGGCGATGGACGACGACATTTAAAAAGCTACCGATCAGCAATCCCAGCACCGTGACGAAGGGCAGAAACAGGCCTGCATCGGCCAAGGTCTGAATCAAACTTGCGCTCCTTGCGCGCCCGGTTAAACCACCGAGCCCATTTGGAAGATAGGCAGATACATTGCCACCACCAACCCACCGATGACCACCCCGAGGAACGACATGATCATCGGTTCCATCAAACTGGTCAGGTTGTCGACGGCGTTGTCGACCGCTTCTTCGTAGTGATTGGCCGCCTTGTGAAGCATCTCATCGAGGGCGCCGGATTCCTCACCGATTGACATCATCTGCAGCAGCATATTGGGGAATAAACCACTCGATTTGATGGCGGCGTACAGCGAAGAACCCCCGGTCACGTCATCGCGAATGCGCAGCACGGCCTTTTTGTAAACCGAGTTGCCCGTCGCGCCGGCGGTGGACTCTAAAGCCTCGACTAAGGGTACGCCCGCCGCAAAGGTGGTTGATAGCGTGCGTGAGAAACGAGCGATGACCGCATCGTGCACGATGGTGCCGACTATCGGAGCTTTGAGCGCGATTTCGTCTAGGCGGTCGTTAAATGCGGGTGAGGTCTTTTTGGCGCGGTTAAATAAGACCACCGCTATGGCTATAGCCCCAAAAATAATCAGGTAGTAGTCTTGCGCGAAATACGAGATGTTCAATACAAATAGGGTAAACGCGGGTAGTTCAGAGCCAAAGCTTTGAAAGGTTTCCGCAAACTGAGGTACGACCTTAATCAGCAGCAACGAGGTCACGGCCAAGGCCACAATGACAACCGCAATGGGGTAAGTCATGGCCTTTTTAATTTTGGCTTTTAGCTGCTCGGTTTTTTCTTTGTAGGTCGCTACGCGGTCGAGCATGGTCTCGAGCGTACCTGAGTTTTCGCCCGAGTTAACTAACGAGCAGAACAGTTCGTCAAACTGATCTTTGTGTTTCCCCAGAGCGCCGGCCAAGGCGTTACCCGCCGCCACATCGCCGCGAATGCTGTTTACCAGGTTGCGCATTTTAGGGTTCTCGATACCGTCGCTCACAATCTCAAAACTTTGAATCAAGGGCACGCCCGCTTTCATCATCGTGGCGAGCTGGCGGGTGAATAGCGCAATGTCGGCGGGTTTGATTTTTTTGCCGCCACCGCCAAACAAAGGCTTGGCCTTTTTCTTGATGGACTTAACGTTAATACCGCGACGACGTAACTGCGCCTTGGCAAGGCTTACCGAAGTAGCTTCAAGCTCGCCGTTGGTTTCTTTGCCGCGCTTGTCGGTGCCAACCCAAACAAATTCAAAGGTCTTTGCTGCCATACCATCCTAACTCGTTAATCTACCGTGACTCGGTTTGCTTCTTCTAAGCTGATTAAGCCCTGCGACACTTTCCTTAAAGCCGAGGTCCTAAGGCTGTGGAAGCCCTCTTTGCGCGCTTCATCGGCGATCTCCATCGAGTTTTTACCTTCCAGAATCATGCGCGCAATGGTTTGGGTAATTTGCACAACTTCGTAAATGCCCGTTCGACCCTTGTAGCCATGGTTACACGACTCGCAGCCAACCGCTTTTTTGATGGTGGCGCCCTTGAGCATCTCTTTGGTAAAACCCAGTTCCAGCAGGCTTTCCTCAGGTAATTCATCAATGGGGATAGCGCATTTTGAACACAAGCGCCGAGCCAAACGCTGCGCAATAATTAAGGTCACGGCTGTTGCTAAGTTAAAGGCGGGTACGCCCATATTTAATAAGCGAGTGATCGTTTCGGCCGCGCTATTCGTGTGCAGTGTCGATAGCACCAAGTGACCTGTTTGGGCGGCTTTAATTGAGATTTCGGCCGTTTCCAGATCACGGATCTCCCCGACCATGATCACGTCGGGGTCTTGGCGCAAAAACGAGCGCAGTGCGTCGGCAAAGTTCAGGCCCACCTTCGGGTTAACCGGTACTTGGTTAATGCCATCCAAGTTGATCTCGACCGGATCTTCCGCGGTCGAGATGTTGCGCTCGGGGGTATTAAGAATGTTAAGGCCCGTGTACAGCGACACCGTTTTACCCGAACCTGTGGGGCCCGTAACTAGGATCATGCCTTGCGGCTTGTCGAGCGCATCGGTAAACAGTTTTTTCTGATGCGGTTCGTAACCCAGTGCATCAATTCCCAAGGTCGCGCTGGTGGGGTCCAAAATACGCAGTACGATCTTTTCGCCAAATAAGGTGGGCAGGGTGTTCACCCGCATATCAATGGCGCGTGTCTTGGACAGACGCATCTGAATGCGTCCATCCTGAGGAACTCGTCGCTCAGAAATGTCCATTCGGGACATGACTTTTAATCGTGCCGCCAAGCGGGGCGCCAGTGCCTTGGGCGGTTGCACGACCTCTTTCAGGATGCCATCGGCACGGAAGCGCACGCGATAGGTGTGCTCGTAGGGCTCAAAATGGATGTCGGAGGCTCCGGCTTTAATCGCATCTAAGAGTACTTTGTTCACAAAACGTACGATAGGTGTGTCGTCCGCCTCCATGTTGATGTCACCGTCGGCGCGGTCGTTCTCGTCGATTGCCTCGACTTCAAGATCTTCAAACTGGCCGCTTTCTAGGTCACCGAGTTGTTCAATTGCATCTTTAGTTTCGGTTGCCGTCGCAATGGCAGTCGACAAGGCTTTTTGGTCGACGATGATCGCTTCGGTATTGATGCCGGTGTGGAACTTAATTTCGTCTAGCGCCTGCAGATTGGTTGGGTCTGCCAGTGCAATGAATAAACGCTTACCGCGTTTAAATAAAGGCAGCGCGTGGTGCTTTTGAATAAGCTTAATGTCGACCAAGTCTTCCGGGAGTTGCGCATTATCGAAGGCGCGTAGGTCTATCAGCGGAACCCCAAACTCCGAAGCAGCGGCTGCAGCAATCCGAGCGCTGTCGATGCCTTTCGCGTCAACCAGGTGTTGAACGAAAGGAATGCGTGCTGCCGTTGCTTCTTTTTGTGCTTCCACGGCTTGGTCGGCCGTGATCAGGCCATCCATAATCAAACGGCCGGCTAGGCCGCCCAGTCGGGCTTTGCTTGCTGTAGGTGATGTGGCTTGATTCACGCCCGCTCCTGAAACAAAAATTTAATTAGCACTCTGTTGTTTTACCGAAATTATATGCTAACCTTGCGGCAATGCCTAAGTATTAACGTCTGTTAACACACACAGCATGTTGCCTTTTTTGTAGAAATTTGCAACTAAAACGTATGAAATCGTCGCTTTGCAAATCTGCCAGTCTAGGGTATAAACAAGGCATTCGGATTGTCCGATGTCGTGCAAACAAACTGTCCAATGGGGATATGAATATGAAAAACATGAAGCAAGCTCGTCAGCAAGGTTTTACGCTGATCGAACTCATGATTGTAATTGCGATCGTGGGCATCCTGTCGGCGGTGGCTTTGCCGGCTTATCAGAACTACACAGTTAAAGCCCGAACGGCAGAAGCACTAGGGATTCTATCAGCTGCTAAAACCAACGTCGCTGAGTGGGCCACAGTTAACGGAACCCTCACCGGAGCTGACACAGCCGTAATTGGAATCGACCCAACTCCAGACGCAGATACTGTGGCAACTTTGGCAGCGGCCGATGGCGTGCTTACTCTGGTATTCGCAACAGCAGATAACCTCGGGCTGGCTAGCGCGGCGTCTGTAGTGTATACGCCTACTCTCGAGACGGATGGCACGCTTACGTGGGATTGCACTGCCACAGATACGGCGCGACCTGTGCTTCCATCATCCTGTGGTGAGCTGTAATGCATCAGTGGAGGACGAATATTCGCCTCCACTTGGTTATCTTTGTAACACCAAAAGACTCAGCCTCCGCTGAGTCTTTTGCGTTAATGTTATAGCTTCAATATGGCACTACGGGAAAGGGCGTTGTTTGAGAGGGTGGTCGAGGTGCTACCGATCATTGCTCGAATTCTACCTTAGTACACTACTTGTTTGCTTTTAATGATGCTCGCATCCCATGCAACACCGGCTCAGTATACCCACTCGGCTGCTCCTCACCTTTAAACACCAACTCACACGCAGCTTTAAACGCAATCGAAGCCTCAAAGTCTCTGGCCATCGGTGTATAAAAAGGGTCCGACGCATTTTGGCCATCCACCACAGCGGCCATGCGTTTCAAGGTTTCTAGCACCTGCTCTTGAGTGCAAACACCATGATGCAACCAGTTTGCAATGTGTTGGCTGGAAATACGCAGTGTGGCGCGGTCTTCCATTAAGCCCACGTTATGAATGTCGGGTACCTTAGAGCAGCCCACACCCTGGTCGACCCAGCGGACCACGTAGCCCAGTATACCTTGGCAGTTATTGTCGAGCTCGGCTTGTACTTGCTCGGCACTTAAGCCACTGCAGTCGCCAATCGGCACTTCTAGAATGTCTTCGACTTTGGCAATGCCGCGCGAACGCAACTCTTCTTGTCGATCGAACACGTTCACGTCGTGGTAGTGAATAGCATGCAGTGTGGCCGCGGTAGGCGAAGGAACCCATGCGGTCGTAGCACCGGACATTGGGTGGCCAATTTTTTGCTCAAGCATGGCGCCCATGAGGTCGGGCATGGCCCACATACCCTTACCAATTTGGGCTTTGCCGGGTAAGCCACAGGCTAAGCCGATATCGACGTTGCGGTCCTCGTAGGCTTTAATCCACGTGCTGTTCTTCATTTCACCTTTCGGCAGCATCGATCCCGCCTGCATACTGGTGTAGATCTCGTTGGTCGCCGTATCATTAAAAAACGTGTTAACAAACACCAAGCGCTCTTTGGCCACTTCGATGCAGGCTTTTAGGTTAATGCTGGTGCGGCGCTCTTCATCCATGATGCCAACTTTGACGGTGTTACTAGGCAGTCCATAAGCTTCCTCGATGGCTGCGAATAATCGGCAGGTAAAGTCGACTTCTTCACGGCCGTGCATTTTGGGTTTTACGATGTAAATGCTGCCGGTACGCGAGTTCTGCAGTGCACCGGTGTGCTTTAAATCGTGCATGCTAATCAAGATGGTAAACAAGCCATCCATAATGCCTTCGGGCACTTCTTGGCCGTCTGCGGTCAAAATGGCCGGGTTGGTCATTAAGTGCCCAACGTTACGCACGAACAGTAAGCTACGGCCATGTAAAGTGAGTGAGCTGCCATCGGGTTGTGTGAAATGACGATCGCCATTTAAAGTGCGCTGAAGCGTTTGACCGCCTTTTTGGAAAGATTCAGCCAAATCGCCTTTCATTAAGCCTAACCAGTTGCTATACACCAAGGTTTTGTCTTCAGCGTCAACAGCAGCAACGGAATCTTCGCAGTCCATAATGGTGGTTAATGCAGCTTCAACCAGTACGTCTTTTACGTTTGCGGCATCGCTCTCGCCAATAGGGTGAGTCGGGTCTAGTTGAATTTCAAAATGCAGACCGTTGTGTGCAAATAGCAGGCTTGACGGTGCGCTAATGTCACCTTGGTATCCTTGCCATTGCTCTGTGTTTGCTAAGGTGGTTTCATCGCCGTCGACAAGAGTGATCGCTAATTTACCCGATTCAATCTTATACTCAGTAACGTCAGCGTGGCTGCCTTTCGCAAGCGGTATCATGCTATCTAGATAGTCTTTCGCTTTCGCAACTACTTTGGCGCCGCGTACGGGGTTGTAGCTTATTCCCGCTTCTGCTCCACCTTCATTGCTGATAACATCAGTGCCGTATAGTGCGTCGTAAAGGCTTCCCCAACGGGCATTTACCGCGTTAAGTGCATAGCGAGCGTTGTTGATTGGCACGACTAGCTGAGGGCCTGCCATTGTTGCTATTTCGGCGTCTACATTTTGTGTTTGTGCACTTACTTGTGATGGCTGCTCAACAAGGTAACCAATGCTTTTTAGGAAGTCGGTATATTCGTTTCCGTTTACCGGGTTACCAGCTTTATGATAATCGTCGATAGCGCGCTGAAGCTGTTCTCGCTTTTCTAATAGTGCGCGATTTTGAGGAATGAATTTTTCGAAGAGGGT
>CAKZQE010000208.1 GCA_937139465.1 uncultured Gammaproteobacteria bacterium | reverse complement strand
AGCGTTCGGGCAGCAAGGGCGCCAAAGAAGTCGTCATCGGCATGCCACACCGCGGCCGCTTGAATATGCTCGTCAACATCCTCGGTAAAAACCCGAGCGACCTGTTCGATGAATTCGACGGCAAGGCTCAGTACACCGGTCAGGGTGACGTGAAATACCACCAGGGCTTTAGTTCCAACGTGATGACCCCCGGCGGTGAGTGCCACCTGGCGATGGCGTTTAACCCCTCGCACCTGGAAATCGTCTCACCTGTGGTTGAGGGCAGCGTTCGCGCCCGCCAAGACCGCCGTGGCGACACTGAGCGCGACATGGTGTTGCCCATCTCGCTGCACGGTGACAGTGCATTTAGCGGCCAAGGCGTGGTACTGGAAACCTTCCAGGCTAGCCAGACGCGTGCTTACCGCACCGGTGGCACGATTCACATCGTGGTCAATAACCAAGTCGGTTTCACGACCTCGAACCCGGCTGATACCCGCTCGACCGAATACTGCACAGACGTCGCTAAAATGATCGACGCGCCGATTTTCCACGTCAACGGTGACGACCCGGAAGCGGTTCTGTTCGTCTCGCAGTTGGCAACGGACTACCGCTATCGCTTCAAGCGTGACGTGGTGATTGACCTGGTGTGCTACCGCCGCCGCGGCCACAACGAAGCGGATGAACCCGCTGCCACGCAGCCTCTGATGTATGACATCATCCGCAAGCACCCGACCACGCGTAAGCAATACGCCGATGCGCTGGTAAACCAAGGGGTTTTGAGCCAAGCCGACGCCGATAAGATGGCTACGGATTACCGTGATGCCTTGGACAAGGGCGAGCACGTGGCCAATGCCTTGGTGCTGGAACCCAACGAAGAGCTATTCGTGGACTGGACGCCGTACCTCGGCCACGAGTGGACCGCCCACCATGACACCAGCTGTGATATTGAAAAGCTGCGTGACCTTGGCACCCGTATTGCTCAGGTCCCTGAGGGCTTTGCCCTGCAGCGTCAGGTTGGCAAGCTTTACGAAGATCGCAAGAAAATGGCCGCCGGCGCCATGCCCTGTAACTGGGGCTTTGCGGAAACTTTGGCCTACGCGACCCTACTAGAGAGCGGCAACCCGATCCGCTTCACCGGTCAGGACGTCGGCCGTGGCACCTTCAGTCACCGTCACGCCACGGTTCACGATCAGAAAACAGGCGAGGCTTACACGTCGCTGCAGCACGTGTTCCCTGACCAGCCGCGGTTTGAACTCTACGATTCGTTCCTCTCTGAAGAGGCGGTCCTGGCGTTTGAGTACGGTTACGCCACCACCGATCCCAAGTCATTGGTGATCTGGGAAGCGCAGTTCGGTGACTTTGCCAACGGCGCTCAGGTCGTGATCGATCAGTTCATCACCTCGGGCGAAGTGAAGTGGGGCCGTTTGTGCGGTCTGACGATGCTGCTCCCCCATGGTTATGAAGGGCAGGGTCCTGAGCACTCCAGTGCTCGTCTGGAACGATTCCTGCAGTTGTGCGCCGAGCACAACATTCAGGTGTGCGTCCCATCGACACCGGCTCAGGTCTTCCACATGTTGCGCCGTCAGGCCATCCGTCCGCTGCGCAAGCCGTTGGTGGTGATGTCGCCCAAGTCCCTGCTGCGTAAGAAAGAAGCCGTCAGCACGCTCGAAGAGCTGGCCAACGGTCACTTCCAGCCGGTACTGCCGGAAGTCGATGCCCTGAATCCCAAAGACGTCAAAAAAATCGTGATGTGTTCGGGCAAGGTCTATTACGACTTGGTCGCGCGTCGCAACGAGTTGGGTCAAACCGATCGCGCGATCATCCGGATCGAGCAGCTCTATCCGTTCCCGCATGATGATTTGCGCGACGTGATGGCGCCGTACACCGAGGTCGAGGAAGTGATCTGGTGTCAGGAAGAACCGATGAACCAGGGTGCTTGGTACTCAAGCCAGCATCACATGCTGAAAGCCCTGTGGGATCACAAACCGAACCTGTTTTTGCGCTATGCCGGTCGCGACGCGTCAGCGTCACCTGCGGCAGGCTACATGTCAGCGCACGCCGAGCAGCAAGAGCGCTTGGTCAAAGATGCAATTGAAGGCTAATCGCCGTTTAGGAATTTAAGGAATATTTATGACAGACATTAACGCGCCTCAGTTTCCCGAATCGGTAGAAGAGGGCTCCGTTGCGACTTGGCACAAGCAACCTGGCGATGCGATCGCCCGTGACGAGCTGATCGTCGACATCGAAACAGACAAAACCGTTTTGGAAGTGCTTGCTACCGCTGACGGCGTCATGGGTGACATCGTTAAAAATGAGGGCGACATCGTTTTGTCCGGCGAGTTGATTGGTCGCATGGAAGCCGGGGCCGTGGCTACACCCGTGGCTACGCCCGTAACCGAAACCGCTGAGGTTGAGGCCACGCCGGTTGCAGCCACACCGGTTGAAGCGACGGCTGCGCCCATCGCTGCGGCACCCGCGCAAAAAGCGCAAGCCCCCGCCGGTGCCAGCATCAGCCCGATCAAACCGGTACAACGCGTTGACGGTGCGGTCAGCTACGAAAGTGTTCAGGCCCACATTGACAACCTGAACACCGCCGAAGCCGAAGAAGAAATCTTGGCCGGCGCAGAAAGCCGCATTCAGATTTCGGACAAGGCAATGATTAACTGCCGCGCCGACGTCAACCAACTGGTGCCGTTCAAATACGACTGGGCCTGGCAAAAATACCTAGACGGTTGCGCCAACCACTGGATGCCGCAAGAGGTCAACATGACCTCGGACGTCGCCCTGTGGAAAAACCGCGAAGGCCTGACCGACGACGAGCGCATGATCGTTAAGCGCTCACTGGGCTTTTTCTCGATGGCGGATACCGTCGTCGCGAACAACCTGGTGCTGGGCATTTATCGCCACATCACCAACCCCGAGTGCCGTCAGTACTTGCTGCGTCAGGCGTTTGAAGAAGCGGTTCACAGCCACACCTATCAGCACGTGGTGCAGTCGCTGGGCATGAACGAGCAGGAAATCTTCAACATGTACCACGAGGTGCCTTCGGTCTCGAAAAAGGCGCAGTGGGGCTTGGAAAAGACCTTTGAGATCTCGAACCCCGATTTCAAAACCGGCACGGACGAAGCGGACCGCGCGTTTCTGCGTAACCTGATCGCGTACTACTGCGTCATGGAAGGCATGTTCTTCTATTGCGGCTTTAGCCAAGTGCTGTCGCTGGGCCGCCGCAACAAAATGACCGGCACCGCCGAGCAGTTCCAGTACATCATGCGCGACGAATCTACCCACGTGGCCTTCGGTATTGAGGTGATCAACACGATCATTTCCGAAAACCCAGGCATTTGGGATGCACAGATGAAAGCGGACGCCCGCCAGTTGATTCTGGAAGGCCTGTACTTGGAAGTGTTGTATGCGCGCGACACCATGCCGACCGGTGTTTTGGGCATGAACGCCGCCATGATGGAAGAGTACCTGCAGTTCATCGCCAACCGTCGCCTGACCCAAATCGGGCTAAGCGAAGAGTTCCCGGCGGTTAACAACCCCTTCCCATGGATGAGTGAAATCATCGACATGAAGAAAGAGAAAAACTTCTTCGAAACCCGTGTCGTTGAATACCAAGTCGGCGGCGCACTGAGCTGGGACTGATCAACCGCTTAGGCTAAGAAACAACCGCCTTTCCGCCAAGCCACCCTGCTTTTGGGTGGCGTTGGTGAAACCTGGGACGGCTCCCTACAGCAGGCCGCCAACCAACAGCACCATCAGCACCCAAGCCCAAACGGGTATCGATAACCGGTGCATCAGCAGTGCCAGCCCCAAAATCAGCGCGATCTCGACACCCATCAACCGTAGCATCTGCGTCAACCAGCCGCGGCGGTGGACAAGTTCCTCGCGAAAAACCGCCAGATGTGCAACCGGACCACCAAAACTGGTGGCCCCTAGGCGCAAAAAGGTCAGAAAAATATCCACCATCGATGCACCCTAGCGAGGGCCCGTTACAGGCCTGTGACGACTCAACGGGACGGGTGCATCCACCCTAAGCTGTCCTCGACCAGGCCAGATGTTTTGTATTCAGCGCCCAGAGGCTGACGCCAACCACGGGCGTCGATCCACTCAAAGATCGGCCCAAAATCGACCTCGCCCGCCCCAGAGTCACCCCGGCGCGGCACGCCACGATCGGGGACACCGGCAAACTGAATATGACCAATATGATCCCAGCATGCCTCGAGTCTTGTGATGACGTCCCCTTCGGTACGGGCAACGTGATAGCAATCAAACATGAGCCGGATATTCGGCTTGGCAACAGCGTTGATCGCCGCTAACGCGACTTGGGTATTGGCCACAAGGTAACCCGGCGCGTCGTAGGGGTTCAGCGCTTCAACCAGAATACCAATGCCATGGTCGGCGGCTAAATCGCAGGCATAACTCAGGTTGTTCACAAAACACGCCATGGCCGCTTCACCATCAGCAATACCGGCCATCACGTGAACATTGTGACAACCCACCGCCGCGGCGTAGTCCACCGCTTGCTCGATGGCTAAACGCGCCTGATCGACCTCCCCTGGCACACCCGCCAGCCCATTGAAGCCGACCGGCCCGCGCACCGTGTTCAAACCCAGCATGGGTAGCTCGGCCTGGTCCAGGGCCGCACGCACCACGCGTGCATCGACGGCATAGGGGAAGTGACACTCAACCGCGGCGAAACCGGCGGCCTTGGCTCTGGCGATGGCGGCCGGTAACGGCAAACCACTCCATAAAAAACCCAGATTGGCGGAAAACTGAGGCACAGGGGACTCCTTACACGTGCAGCATCAGGCTCGAGTCTATGATGCTTAGCCATTCCGCCCAACCCAGACAAGGTCACTCGCACTATGCCACCTAGTGGCCTGACTGGCCGACAACCACCCAATAAAAAGCGACAGATTCGCCCCTCCGCCAGCGGCCAGCCCAGCACCCAAACAATGCCACTGGCACGGTCCGTCCAACCCTAACCAGGCCCCAGAGATAAAAATAAATAGGGCTTTATTTTCAATATCTTAGGCAACTTATGACGGAGTCGGTGGACCCGGTCACCGCAAATAATTTTGCCGTCACCTAGACCCACCATGGGGTGCTCGCTACCCTAAATTACCTACCTGATTACCCCCACGGAGCGAAGCCGCAGATGTTTCACGTCGGCCACAACGAAAAGCATATTCGAGGCTACGTTCAGTCGCTTTCTGAGAACCGACTGACGAGTATTACGCCGTCCGAAGAGCTCGTTGACAATTTGCGCCTTGCCCTGGAGCAGGCCGGTTCGGCCACCGGCAAACCCATGTCATTGGAACGCTTCACCCGGCTGCAACACTTGTTACTGCGCGTGGCAGACCTGATTGACCTTCAGGGCACCGAGGGCGATTGTGGCAACTTCGTCGAGGACGCGTCGCTTGACCCCTCGACATCGGCCCTGCGCCGCCGGCGCCGACTGACAACGGACTGCGCCCTGATCGCCAATGTGATTATCAGCCCCGCCGAGCGCCTAGATTTTTCTGGCTGGTTGTTTGCGACCTCAACGTTGCACGACCACGCCACCGACGCCCCAGCAGGCGCCGTGGGCATGTCACTGTTGCCCGTCTATCAGGTCGGCGCTGGCAGCACCACTGTTGCTGAACCGCAAATTCTGCCCGGCTTGATCCTGCGCAATGGCGGCCATGTTGATCACAGTGTCGATCATGCCAAGGATTCAGCGGTCAAACTGGTGGAGAAAGCCATTTACCAAGCCGGTGTCCAACGGCTGAAAAGCGCCATGGCCGATGCCCCGAGCGCGAACGGCTGGCTGGATCAGGCGATCGGCCAACTCAAGACAGCTTGACCTAGGTCAAATTCAACGACACCGGGGTCAACTTTCGCGCCCCGCTGCCGACATCCCCTTAGTACACTGCAACGCATCGCACTAGGGACAGTCATGCCAACACACCACCACCGCCAGGCCTCGGACACCGGGGATATGCAGGCGTCGCTCGCCATTCGCCACAAACTCGCCAGCCTGCTGAATCTGGCCCACGCCATCTCGCTGCTGGCCCTGAACGCCAAAGTGAGTTCGGCCCAGCTCGGCATTCGTGGTGCCGTATTCAGCGTCATGACCCAAGAGATTCAAACCATCGCCACCGATTTGCGCCGCACGGTTGAGGATGTCCGCGCCCTGACCGAAGCCTGGACGCGCCAGAGCGCACGCATTGCCAGCTTGGCCAATCGCCAGCGTGTAATCGCCAACGCACAGGCCAGCTCGCGCCACCCCACAGGGTTTGCCCGCGGCATCGCCGAAGCCAATCGTGAACTGGATGACTTACGTCGCCTGACCCCGGACATGGTCGGCAAGCTGGTCCAAATCGTTGATGACATGGAGCGCTCGCTCCGGGTCGTTAACTACGTCACCGTCGGCATCTTGATGGAAGCCGAACGACTGGATCGCAGCCATCAAGGCCAACAAACCTTCACCCACCTGGCCACGGAAATGCGCGTCGCATCGACTCAAATTCGCGACATGGCAACCTTTTCAATCAAGCAAATGGAAAACCTGGAGATCGCCGCATGAAAGCCCAACGATTATTCCAACAGGGCGAGCTGCAGTGGATCGTCCTCGGCCGCGACCCGGCCAAGCCTGACTATGTGATCGACACCAACGAGTACTTGATTGTTCACCAGGGCCGAGGCCTTTTGATGGACCCGGGTGGCACCGAAATCTTCCCCGAGGTCGTCAATGGCATCAGTGAATACTGCAGCGTCGACAGCATCGATCATATCTTCGGTTCGCATCAGGACCCCGACATTCTGTCCTCGCTGTCGCTTTGGCTTAGCGTTTGCCCGCAAGCAAAGATCCACGTGCCATGGGTATGGACCGGGTTCATCACGCACTTTGGCTGTGATCAAAGCAGCATGGTTCCGGTGCCCGATGAGGGCGGCGAAATCGATGTCGCGGGGCATCGGGTCCAGCTGATTCCTGCGCATTACTTGCACTCCTCAGGGAACCTGCACCTGTACGACCCCACTGCAAAAATTTTGTTTAGCGGCGACGTCGGCGCGGCCCTGATGCCCGAAGCGGATGCCCCGCTGGTGGTTAAGGACTTCGACGCGCACACGGCCTACATGGAAACCTTCCACCGCCGTTGGATGCCCTCCAACCGCGCCCGGGACCAATGGCTAGAACGCGTGCGAGCACTGGATATCGACATGCTATGCCCGCAACACGGCGCCATCTTTAAAGGCGACGATGTCCAGCGTTTCTTTGACTGGTTCGAGGGTCTGGAACTGGGCTGCGCGTCGAACTAGTACCCGCAACCAGCACAATGGGTGACAGGGGGAAAATGTTTCTCCATAATCCGCCAAGAAAGGTACGTATAAATACGTAACCTCACCGGTAGGAAGGCGACATGTTTGACCAGGCCCGTTCACAAAACATTATTTGCTTCGGCGTCTGCCACACACAGTTGGACGCCAAGCTGAACAACGTCAGCTGGTTCCTGCTGGATTCGCGTCCTGATTTTGCGCGTTATCGCGGCGTCGCTGACTGGGTGATCATCGAAGGCCGAAATATCAGTCAGGTCACCGCAGTCGTTAAGCGCGTGCGCCAGCACACCGCCACGGCGTCGGCGTCGATTCTGGTGGAGAACCACGGCATCGCCTCGGGCGACTTGACCGCGATTGATGCCGATATCGTTAGCATTGATTTACGCCAGGCATCGGCCTAAAAGTCACTTCACCACAGACTTCGACTAAGGTCGGCGCTAGACTACCCCCTCGATAATCAAACCCGGCTCACGAGGGGCCGTTACCATGGGCAATATGACGCCGCCAAAACCCCTATTCAGCTACAAGCGATACTGGGCTCACAAGTTCACCCCCGCGCCCTTCCTGCCCATGACCCGGGCCGAAATGGACGAACTGGGCTGGGACAGTTGCGACGTGGTCCTGGTCACGGGCGATGCCTATGTCGATCACCCCAGCT
>CAKZQE010000207.1 GCA_937139465.1 uncultured Gammaproteobacteria bacterium | reverse complement strand
CACGTCCACCCGGTCATGGGGGACCGCTTGGGCGCCGTCAACCAACGTCAGGGCGCCGGCGTCGCGGGCATGGGCGCACATGTTGGCGACCGGCACACGCGTGCCCAGGGCGTTGGACACCGAACAGATGGCGACGAGCGAGGCGCCTCGGGCGAGCTCTTCTAAATAGACGGCCTGGTTTAATTCGCCATTGGGCATGACCGGAATCTTTACCAGCTGGGCACCGGTTCGCTGGCAGAGCATTTGCCAGGGCACCAGGTTGGCGTGGTGTTCCAGCTCAGACACCAAAATACGATCGCTCGGCCCAAGGCGCTGACCCAGTGTTTGCGCCACCAGGTTAATGGCCTCGGTGGTGCCGCGGGTGAACACAACTTCGCGCTCGCTGGATGCATTGATCCAGCGCTGGACCTTGCCGCGAGTCGCTTCATAGGCCGATGTGGCCTGTTGAGACAATTCGTGAACGCCGCGGTGCACGTTGGAATGCGTGTGCCGGTAGTAATAATCCATGGCGTTGATGACGGCCAAGGGTTTCTGGCTCGAGGCGCCGGAGTCGAGGTACACCAGCGGTTTGCCGTGTACCGACTCCCCTAGGATTGGGAACTGCTCGCGGATGGCTCGAACGTCTAGGCTCATTCGATCACGTCCCCGATGACTTCAACCGCGGGCAACACGGTGGCAAGGCGCTTCTCGACCGCCCGGGCGAGGGCCTCGGAGGGCAACGCTTCGGCGATCTGTTCGGCGAAGGCGAAGGTCAGCAGGGCGCGAGCCTCAGCCAAGCCGATGCCACGCTGGCGCAGGTAAAACAGCTGGGCGGGGTCTAGGTTGCCCACGGTTGAGCCGTGGGACGCCGTGACATCGTCCGCATGAATCTGCAGTTCGGGCTTGGGGTTGATTTCGGCTTTGTCCGACAGCAACAGGTTCGCGTTTTTCTGCTCAGTGGCGCTCTTCTGGGCGTCTTTTTCGATCACCACGACGCCGTTGAAGACCGACTTGCCGCGACCGTCGGCAATGCCTCGGTAGTGCTGGGCGGACGTTGTGTTGGGCACGCGGTGCTCGATGCGCGTGTGGCTATCGGACACCTCACGGCCGTTGACGCAGGACAGGCCGTTTAAGCGGGTAAAGGCGTGCTCGGCGTTCAGCGCGACTTGGATTTCGTCACGGTGCAGTTTACCGCCCAAGTCCAAGACGTGGTTTTCAAAGCGCGCATTGGCGTCGACATCAGCGCGGGTCTGCGCCGTGTTGTAATCGCCTTTGGCGCTCATTAGCTTATAGCGCGTCACGCCAGCATCTCGGGCTAGGTCGAACGACTGCACGCTATTGACCAGGTTGCCCGCGCCGCCGGCGTGCTGCTCCAATAGGGTGACCTGGGCATTGGCTGCGATTTTCCACTGGATCCTAGGCTGTGCCGCGACCGGGGCGTCCTCGGCGACAGACAAAAACAGGCAATGCAGCGGCAGTGACAGCCCGGGGGCAATGCTGAACTGAATCAGGTTGCCCGCGGCGGCGTTGGCGGCACAAAAGCCATCGCGGTTGACGGGAACCCGATCCCAGTCCGTGGGCGACTCGCTGACGAACACACCGTCGACACTGTCCGACAGCTTGGGCTGGAATTGACCGTTGACCCAGACCAGCCGTGCAGCCTGAAATCCGGGCACGTCATACTCGCCCAGGGCGGTGATCGCCGCGCGGGCCTGGGGCGCCGCAAACTCGGTGTTCTCGAGCGTGCGCAGCGACAGGTATTTCCAGCCCTCAAGGCGTGGGGTCGGCAGCCCGATGTCGGCCAGGGTGGCTGCCGCGCTCGCGTTTTTGGCTAGCCCTTGCAGGCTTTGCAAGGCGCTCATGCGTTTTGCAGAAGGCCTTCATAGCCTTCTTTTTCCAGTTGCATGGCCAGGCTAAAGTCGCCGCTGGCTTTGATCTGACCATCGGCCAGTACGTGAACCCGGTCCGGTTTGACGTGATCGAGCAGGCGCTGGTAGTGCGTCACCATCACAAACGAGCGCTCGGGTGCGCGCAGGTGGTTGATGCCGTCGCCGACAATACGCAGGGCGTCCACGTCCAAGCCTGAATCCGTCTCGTCGAGCAGGGCCAAGGTTGGCTCCAGAAGCTGCATCTGCAGGATCTCGTTGCGCTTTTTCTCACCGCCGCTGAAACCCTGGTTGATGTTCCGGTGCAGGAAGCTTTCGTCCATTTTCATCAGCGTCAGCTTTTCACGGACCAGCTTCAAGAATTCGACGGGGTTAATTTCGTCCAGCCCCATGTGCGCGCGCTTCGCGTTTAAGGCGCTTTTCAGCAGGTAAATGTTTTTCACACCGGGCACTTCAACCGGGTACTGGAACGACAAGAAGACGCCGGCACGGGCGCGTTCTTCGGGCTCGAGGTCCAGCAGGTCTTGGCCCTGGTAGATGATGCTGCCGTCGGTGACTTCGTAGTCGCCGTGGCCGGCCAGCACGCTCGACAAGGTTGATTTGCCTGAGCCGTTCGGCCCCATGATCGCGTGAACCTCGCCGGCACCGACGCTCAGGTTGATGCCTTTCAGGATCGGCTTGTCGCCAACACGGGCGTGTAAGTTGGTAATTTCTAGCATGGGGTGTCCTTAGCCTACGGCGCCTTCAAGGGTGATGCCCAACAGGGCCTCTGCTTCCACGGCAAACTCCATGGGCAGTTTTTGGAATACGTCTTTGCAAAAGCCGTTAACAATCATGTTCAGCGCGTCTTCTTCGCTGATCCCGCGCTGGCGCAGGTAGAACAGTTGGTCGTCGCTGACTTTTGAGGTGGTGGCTTCGTGCTCAACCTGGGCGGTCGAGTTTTTAGCCTCGATGTACGGGAAGGTATGAGCCCCGCACGTATCGCCAATCAACAAGCTGTCGCACTGGGTAAAGTTGCGTGCACCGGTTGCACCCGCCCCCATGCGCACCAGGCCTCGGTAAGCGTTTTGGCCCTGCTGGGCGCTGATGCCCTTGCTGATAATGGTCGAGCGCGTGCGCTTGCCGACGTGGATCATCTTGGTGCCGGTGTCAGCCTGCTGCTTTTTGCTACTGACGGCGACGGAGTAAAACTCGCCGACGCTGTCATCGCCAATCAACACGCAGCTGGGGTATTTCCAGGTCACGGCCGAGCCCGTTTCCAGCTGGGTCCAGCTGACCTTGGCACGATCGCCACGGCACTCGGCGCGCTTGGTCACGAAGTTGTAGATGCCGCCACGGCCTTCGTCATCGCCTGGGTACCAGTTCTGGACCGTGGAGTATTTGATTTCGGCGTCTTCCAGCGCCACCAGTTCCACAACGGCTGCGTGTAGCTGATTTTCATCGCGCATGGGGGCGGTGCAGCCTTCGAGGTAGCTGACGTAGGCCTGGTCTTCACAGATGATTAAGGTGCGCTCGAACTGGCCGGTGTTTTGTTCGTTGATACGGAAGTAGGTCGATAGCTCCATGGGCGAACGCACGCCCTTGGGCACATAGACGAACGAGCCGTCACTGAACACGGCACTGTTCAGGCATGCAAAGTAATTGTCCTCGATGGGCACGACGCTACCAAGGTACTGCTTAACCAGTTCCGGGTGGCTGTGGACCGCCTCGGACAGCGGGCAAAACACCACGCCGGCTTCGGCGAGTTTTTCTTTGAACGTAGTAACGACCGATACGCTGTCAAATACCGCATCCACGGCGACACCGGCGAGCATCTGCTGCTCCAGTAGCGGAATGCCCAGCTTGTCGTAGGTTTCCAGCAGTTTAGGGTCGATTTCGTCCAGCGACTGGGGGCCATCGCCCGGCTTTTTCGGGGCGCTGTAGTAGCTAATCTTTTGGTAATCGATCGGCGCAATGTTCAGGTGTGCCCAGTCCGGCGGCGTCAGGGTTTGCCAGTGCGCGAAGGCCTTCAGGCGCCACTGGGTCATCCACTCGGGCTCGCCTTTTTTGGCGCTGATGGCGCGCACGACGTCTTCGTTTAGGCCCGGTGGGAAGGTGTCGGATTCGATGTCGGTAATAAAGCCGGCCGCGTATTCGCGATCGACCAGGTCATCTACCTTGGTGTCGTTGCTCATATCAGTCCATCACCTGCAGTGTTGGGATTTTGCGCAGTTTAGGCGTGGCCAATTCGGCCAAGGTTACGCTGCGCAGCAGTTGGTTAATTTGCACGCTGACGCGATGCCAGTGGTCCATGACGTGGCAATGCTCGGTCAGGTCGCACAGGTCGTGATCAGTCACGCATTCGGTGACACCGCTGGGGCCTTCAATGGCACCAATGATGTCGGCCAGGTCAATCTGGCGAGCCGGGCGGGCCAATTGATAGCCGCCGCGGGGTCCTTGAACGGAAAGCGTCAGTCCAGCCCGGGTCAGTAGCTTTAACACCTTGGTGACCGTGGGCTTGGGAATGCGGGTGGCGTCGGCAATGCAGACGGCGCTTTGCAGGGCCGGGGCTTCGGTTGCTAAGCGGGTTAGCACGACCGAGGCGTAGTCTGTCATTTTGCTGAGCCGAATCATCGCGGTTCCCAAGGTGACGCGTTCGACGGCAATAATAGGACCGTGACGGTCCTATTTCAATTGATTGCGCTAAAAGTTATTCAAAAACAATTAGATGAGAACTATTATCGTTTGCGATGGTTAGGCCCGAGCCGCGGCCTCTGCCCGAATTCGCTGCATTAAACTGTGCAGACCGTTAGACCGTGTCGGGGACAGGTGCTGGGACAGGCCAATGTCATGGATGAATTGGGGTTCGGTGCTGGCAATGGCGGCTGCCGGGGCATCGCTGTAGACCCGCAAGGCCAGTGCCACCAGCCCCTGCACGATCGCAGCGTCGGAACCGCCGCGAAACTTGAGGTGCTCGCCCGAGTCGTCGACCGCCAACCACACCTGCGATTGGCAGCCGCGAATCAGGTTTTCATCAGTCTTGTCCTCGTCCGGCAGCGGATCGAGCATGCGGCCGAGTTGAACCAGGTACTGGTAGCGTTCCATCCAGTCGCCAACCATGGAAAATTCGTCGGCGATGTCGCGTTGTCGTTGAGCTAGGTCATCAGTCATGGCGGCAGTCTGGCGGCAGGTGGGTGGGTTTTCAACCGCTGGCCGCGCCGTTTAATTTACGTCGCGGCAAATCCGGTGGCGCGGCGTCGCATTAATCGGCGGTTTGACCCTGGGCCTTTCCGGTCGACAACAGCGGGAGGCCTCGCTTATCTTTCGCGCTTTGCATGGATCGGGGGCGGCGCATGGTAGTCGTGATCTTCTACAGTCAGCGTCGTCTCGGGGCGACGGATTATGACGACTGGGCAGCGCGTATGAGTGCCAAGGTCCAGGAGCAGCCTGGTTTTAGCCATTCCCATTCGTTTCGCAACCCAGATGGGTTTGGTGTGACCCTGAGCTACTGGGAGTCCGATGCCGACATCGCTCGCTGGGGCCGTGATGGTGAACACCGCAAAGCCCAAGCCTTTGGACGCTCGCAAGGGTATCTAAGTTATCGCGTGGAGGTGGCCGAGGTGAAAGCCGTGCGCGGGTTCGAGGTGGACGGTGCGCCCACCTCCTTGGGTCCGGACTAGGGCTTATTTGCTGCTGTAGTACGCCGCCAAATTGGCGATGTCATCGTCCGACAATGCAGCGGCCATGCCGTACATCAGGGCCGCCTGGTAGCCGGTGCGCTCTTGGCTACGGTAGGCCTTCAGCGCGCCCTCAAGGTAGGCGGCGTTTTGGCCAGCTAGGTTGGGGTAGGTAGGCACCATGGCCTTGCCGTCAGCCCCGTGGCATCCGGCACACATCATTGATTTGGCCTGGCCTGCGGCCGCATCACCGGCGGTGGCCGCCAGGGGTGTTAATGCCATCAATCCGATTAGAGCAAGTTTCTTCATGCGTATTTATCCTTTGGTTATTGTTGGTTGAGTAAATAAGCCAGCATCAGTTGTACGTGACAATCGAGGGAGTCGACAAGCCCTAGATCGCAATTCTCTGTGTCCAGCACCAGGCCGAGCTCGGTACAGGCCAGCAGCAGTCGGGTGCCGTCAAAGCGGCTGGCGAGTTCAGCAAAGCGCCGCCGCGACTCGGCCGTGACCTTATCCTTAGCCAGTTCGGTATAAATAATGTCGTGAATCCAAGCTTGATCACTGGCGCTGGGTAGCGCGATTGAGCAGCCGCGCTCGGTCAGGTAGGCGCGCAGGAAAGGCTTGGCCATGGTGAACGCAGTGCCCAGCAGCAGGGTGCGCTCGTGGCCAAGGGTGGTGGCGATGCCATCGCCGATGTGCAGGACCGGCACGTCGACCGCGGCTTGAACGGCGTCAAAGCACAGGTGCATGGTGTTGGCGCCAATGGCGATGGCGCCTGCGCCGGCGGCTTCAAGCTCGCGGGCACGCTGGCCCATGAACTGCCCCAGGTGCTCCCAATTCTCCGCCGCTTGGGCCGCTGCGACGGGGGCAAAATCGACGGAATGGACAATGATCGGGGCGCTGGCGATGCCGCCGACGGCTTGCTGGTAGGCGCGATTGAGCTTGGCATAGTAGTGCTGCGTTGAGACCCAGGTGGTGCCACCAATTAGTCCGATAGGCTTCATTATCCGGTACACTCCCGTTTTCGTTTTTTTGTGAGCACCATGAGCGACGCGCCCCAGCACTTTATTGCCGAGATCATCGCCGATGATCTGACCCAGAAGAAACACGATTCGATCCTGACCCGCCTTCCGCCTGAGCCCAATGGCTATTTGCACATTGGCCACGCCAAGTCGATCTGCTTGGATTTTGGCATCGCCGAACAGTTTGGGGGTGGCACCAATCTGCGATTTGACGACACCAACCCTGAAAAAGAAGACCAGGAGTACATCGACGCGATTCGTGAGGACGTGCGCTGGCTTGGTTTCACGCCCGTCAGCGAGTGCTACGCGTCGGATTACTTCGACCAGCTTTATGCCTGGGCTCAAGACTTAATCGCCCGTGACCTGGCCTACGTTGACGAGCTCGGTGCTGAGGAGATGCGCGCGTACCGTGGCACCCTC
>CAKZQE010000206.1 GCA_937139465.1 uncultured Gammaproteobacteria bacterium | reverse complement strand
ATATGTGGATGAGGACGGACATCAATTCCTTGGCCAGCTTCAAAATGCGCTGGACCCATATGGTCGAAAAAGATCCATGGGCCAACACTTTTACATTTTACTGTGGGTAATGAACGACGTACTGAAAACCCTCCCCGAGCGCGTGGAGGGACACATCGACGGACTCCTGACAGACCCCGATTCAGACATCCGTATTTTCGCCATTGATATCCTTCAGGACTTAGCCCATCCCATGACGCCCACTTGGCTCGAAGATGTGATCCGCCGGGACACGCACATTAACGTCGTCGCCAGCGCTGTAGACCGGCTGGCGGAAGTCGGCGACGAGGGCTGTTTTGACACCCTCGAATCAGCCCGTAACCGCTTTCCCGGCAGCGCCTACATGGATTTTGCGATCGACACCGCGATTCGACGGATGACCTGCGCATGACCCATGCTTTCGCGCCTGAACGGCTTACCGCCATCACCGAAGCGGAATTTGGCAAGTTTCGTGACTTTTTCTACCGAAAAACCGGCATTCAGTTTGGTGATTCCAAACGCTATTTCGTGGACAAACGCTTGATCGACCGCGTCCAGCAAACAGGCCATGAAAGTTTCCGTTCCTATTTCAGCTGGATGCGTTTTCAAGCCAGCAACGAAGAAGTCCAGGCCCTGATTAACTGCATGACCGTGAATGAAACCTATTTCTTTCGCGAGGAATATCAGTTCGATTGCATGGTCGATGAGGTCTTAAACGAAATCGTCGACAACAACGGCGAGACCAGTGAAATTCGGATCTGGTCGGTGCCGTCTTCCTCGGGCGAGGAGCCCTATTCGATTGTGCTGTATTTGCTTGAGCAGTGGCCGATGATCGACCGTGTCGATGTCGAGATTATCTCATCGGATATCGACAGTGACATGATCGCCAAATGCCGCGAGGGCATTTATAACGAGCGCAGCGTACAACACCTGCCCGCTGCCACTCTGCGCCGCCATTTTACCCGACTGGACAATGGCCATTATCAGCTCGACCAGGGCATCCGCGACTCGGTTCGCTTCACCCAGGTTAACTTGGCAAACCCGGCTGAAACCCGCCAATACCGTGGGTTTGATCTGATCTTCTGCCGTAACTTGCTGATCTATTTTGACGACGCATCCCGTCGCGAAGCCGCCGACGTGTTTTACGGCGCGCTTAACCCAGGGGGTTTCATTTTTCTGGGTCACTCGGAGTCCATGAGCCGCATTTCATCGCTGTTCAAGGTACGCAAATTCAAAAAGGCCATGGCCTATCAGAAACCCCTGAAGTGAACGCAATGAAAAAAGTAATGGTTGTCGACGACGCAGTCACCGTGCGCATTTACCACCGCAGCATCATGGAATCGCTGGGGTACGAAGTGGAGGAAGCCGAGAACGGCGTCGAGGCCCTAGAAAAAGGCATCGGTGGTCAACACGACCTGTACCTCGTCGACGTCAACATGCCGAAGATGGACGGCTACCGGCTGGTCAAACACATGCGTGAGGACCCGGAACTGGCGGCGATTCCCGTGATCATGGTCAGCACCGAATCCGGCGAGCAGGATCGCGAGCAAGCCTACGAGGCCGGGGCCAATCTCTACGTGGTCAAGCCAGCTGACGTCGAGAGTCTGGGTCAGTACGCCCGGCTGCTGATGGAGGCCCACTGATGGATCCAATGCTGGAGGCCTTCCTAGCGGAAAGCCGTGAAAACCTAGAGGCCGCGGGGCAAAGCTTCTTGCGCCTGGAAAGCGCGCCGGACGATGCAGCCCTGATGGATGACATTTTCCGTGCTGTTCACACCATCAAGGGTTCATCTGGCCTGTTTGATGTGGCGCCGCTGACCACGCTGGTACACGCCGCTGAGGATGTCTTGGATGCTGTGCGCGCCGGTGGCATCGCGCTGACCAGCGAGCATGTGGACCTGTTCTTGGACGCGATGGACCGTGTATCAGCCTGGCTGGACGAGCTGGACACCCAGGGCACGCTGGCTGAGGACGCGCCCCATGCAGGCGTCGAGTTGACCCAGGCGCTGCGGGCCCTGTTGCCGGAGAGCACTCAGGAATCACCGCAATTAGCGCCCGTGCAAACCAACGAAGCCCCTGCCTGGTGGGACCCTGAGTTAATGCCCGAGGGGCATGGCCACGCCATTGCCGTGACCTACCGCCCGGACGCCCAGTGTTTTTTCGCCGGCGATGATCCCGTCCACAACGCGCGTACGCTGCCGGGACTGACGCATCTGGCACTGAACCCGCTCAAACCCTGGCCCGCCGCCGTCGAGATGGATCCCTACGCCTGTAACCTCGAGATCCACTTGGTGACCCAGGCTGAGCGATCCGCCGTCGAGCACCACTTCCGCTACATGCCCGATCAGGTTCAGATTGCACGCGTTGAACGCGGCGCCACACCCGGGTTGACCGCCGCCGCCCATGCCATGATCCAAGCACAGCACCGGATGCTTGGGTTGGCATGCCCAGACAGCCAGCGTGACGGGCGTATGCAGTCAGCCTGCCGCATTGCCCGGGCAGCGTTTGCGACCTTGCATCGGGACACCGACGCACTGGATGCGGCGATCACAACGAGTAATCTGGAGGCACTGCGGGCCGCCATGCTGTTCGATAGCGAACCCACGCCGGCCACCGTTGAAAGCGACGCTACACCCCAAGGGGACGGCCTGGTCGTGCGCAATAACGTCGCCCAGCCCAGCGCCGACAAGGGCGAGAAACAGGAAAGTCAGGCTGCCAAAGTACTGAAGGTCGACCAAGCGAGGATCGACCAGCTGATGGATTTGGTCGGTGAGCTGGTGGTGGCTAAGAACGCCCTGCCCTACCTGGCACGCCGCGCCGAGGACGACTATCACAGCCGCCCCATGCGCAAGGAAATCGAGGCCCAGTACGCCGTCATCGACCGCCTATCCGGGTCCCTGCAAAACGCCATGATGGCCGTGCGCATGGTCCCCATGAGCTCAATTTTTCAGCGCTTCCCGCGGCTGGTGCGGGACCTTTCGCGCAAGCTCGAGAAGACCATCAACCTGGAGCTTGAAGGCGAAACCACCGAGGCCGACAAAAATGTCATCGAAGAGTTGGCCGACCCGCTGATTCACCTCGTGCGCAACAGCCTCGATCATGGCCTTGAAACACCCGCCGAACGAGAAGCCGCCGGCAAGCCAGGAACCGGCACGCTGTGGTTGCGGGCGATTCCGCAGGACGATCAGGTCATCATCGAAGTGCAAGACGATGGCCGCGGCATCAATCCCGATACCATCAAACGCAAAGCCTATGAGAAAGGCTTGATCGACGAGGAACGCCTGGAGGCCATCAGCGATCACGAAGCCATCCAGCTCATTTTTGCTCCGGGCTTCTCTACCGCCGAGGCGGTGTCGGACCTGTCCGGTCGTGGCGTTGGCATGGATGTGGTTCGCACTGTCGTCGAGCGTGCCGGCGGCAGCGTCGTCGTCAGCAGCGAATTGGGCCAAGGCTCAACCGTCCGTTTGGCGCTGCCACTGTCGATGGCCATTAACCGCGTGATGGTGGTCAACGCCGCCGATCAGCCCTACGGCATCGCAATGGAATACGTTCGCGAAACCGTCAAGATCGGCCAGGACGAGATACAACAGGTCAAGCAGCACCGCGTGCTGGTGCGCCGAGATCGTTTGATTCCACTGCAAAGTCTGCGCGGCCTCCTCGGACTGCCAGACGCAGCGCCTAGCGCCGAAGTGACCGTGCTGGTCATGCGCATTGGTGAC
>CAKZQE010000205.1 GCA_937139465.1 uncultured Gammaproteobacteria bacterium | reverse complement strand
CGGGCAAGTGACTGTCCAGCGCTCGCATGGTGGCATCGACACCGCTTGGGTCAGCCCCGATCAGCAGCGGCGAAAATTCCGTCAGCGCGCTGGCCACGCCGCCTGAGTACGCCGGTAAATAATGAGGTATAGGGCAGACCTCGCCCCAGCCCTCTAAGCCGCATTGCGTGCGCACACGCAGAACGTGGGTGGTGACGGTGGCGCAGGTCTTGCCGCTGGCCATGTGATAGGGCTGATGGCTGGTCAGTTCGACGGCCCAAAGGTCGAGTGTTGTTATTTTCATTGGCCGGGGTGAACCTATGACGGGGGATGTAGGGTGACGGTAGCGCTGTGTTGCTGGCGCTGCGAGCCGGAATTATTGGCGCCGTGCATCGAATAATTCGATACGCGGCGCCTGCCCTGTTACCCAGCGGCGCTAGGCCGTCAGACGCTCGGCGTGCCAACGCAGATGGTCGTCCATAAAGGTCGAAATGAAGAAATACGAATGATCGTAGCCTGGCTGCATCCGCAGGGTTAGGTCGATGTCCGCGTCGGCACAGGCCGACTCCAACAGCCACGGGCGCAGACCGTCATTTAAGAACGAATCGGCTTCGCCTTGATCCACCAACAGCTGCTCAATCCGGTGACCGTCGGCAATCAACAATGTCGCGTCGTAGGCGCGCCATGCCTCTGGGTTGTCACCGAGGTAGGCGGCCAGCGCCTTGCGCGACCAGTCAGCCGTAGACGGTTGCACGATGGGCGCAAAGGCCGAGCAACTTTTGAACTGTTGCGGGTGCTTCAGCGCCAGCGTCAGGGCTCCATGACCGCCCATGGAGTGTCCAAACACGCCCTGACGAGCCATATCCGCCGGGAAGTGCTCAGCCACAAGCGCGGGCAGCTCAGCGGTCAGGTACGCGTGCATTTGAAAGTGTTCATACCCAGGCTCGGTCGCGTCGACATAAAAGCCCGCACCGCACCCCAGTTGCCAGTCGTCCTCATGGGCCCTGACACCTTCGCCCCGGGGGCTGGTGTCGGGGCACACGATCATTAGGCCGAGTTCGGCCGCAGCCCGGCGATACTCACCCTTATCCATCACGTTTTGATGCGAACAGGTCAAGCCGGACAGATACCAAAGCACTGGAAAGGGGCCTTCGCCCGGGGGTGTGAACACAGCAAAGGTCATGTCGGTGCCGGTGGATGTGGACGCGTGCGTCCACACACTTTGGGTGCCACCAAAGGCCAGAGCGCTGGATTGCTGCTGCATCAGTACACCACCACGCTGCGGATGGATTCGCCGGCGTGCATCAGATCAAAGCCTTTGTTGATGTCTTCAAGCGGCATGGTGTGGGTGATCATCGGGTCGATCTGGATTTTCCCGTCCAGGTACCATTCGACAATCTTCGGTACGTCCGTGCGACCGCGAGCACCACCGAAGGCACTGCCACGCCATGAGCGGCCGGTAACCAGCTGGAACGGGCGCGTGGCGATTTCCTGGCCGGCGCCGGCGACACCGATAATGATGCTCTCGCCCCAGCCCTTGTGGCAGCACTCGAGGGCCTGGCGCATCACGTTAACGTTGCCGATACATTCGAAACTGTAGTCCGCGCCACCGTTGGTCATTTCCACCAGGTGTGACACCAGATCACCGCCGACTTTGCTCGGGTTAACGAAGTGCGTCATGCCAAACTGACGACCCCAGGCTTCCTTTGAATCGTTCATGTCGACGCCGATGATCATGTTGGCGCCGATCATGCGCAGGCCTTGAATAACGTTCAGTCCAATACCGCCGAGGCCGAACACCACCGCGTTGCAGCCCGGTTCCGCTTTGGCGGTGTTGATGACCGCGCCGATGCCCGTGGTCACGCCGCCCAGCGGCAGGGTGGACTGCACGAGGCGCTCGTAGTCGGTGTTGAGCGTCCTGGCCGGGCTGTAGGTGCCGCCAAACCGCATCACCCAACTGCCCTTGAATTGCTTGTTCTCGTCGTATTTCGCCTGGAGCACCTGGAACCCCTGGCCCCCGAGAATCCAACCTGCTGCGCGGTGGCGGAAGGAGGTGACGGTCCGGACGTCCCTGAAGGAGGCATCCTCCAAGTCAAGGGTGGAGATTTGGCGGGCGTCCCCAAACCAGTGGTCAACCTGCGCCCCCGCGTCCAATCCCCGGTGGGTCACCAACACACTGTCTGCGCCAGCCTGAATCCACGTTTTGCCGCGCCATCCGTGACTCAATCCTGCGTGGGCACGGGCCACACCTCCGGTTCCTTCGTAGCGCTCAAGCAAGTTCCCCACCAGGCTGTCCTCCGCCACGCGTTGGACAGAAAAAGCCTTGGACGTCAACGGGGTCAACCCCAAACTCAAAGCACTGTTCGAACGAGGTTTTTTCACCACCAACCCCATGTTGCCGGGTCCGCCAGTCCATGCGTTGGACGTGCGTTCCCCCTCGCTGAGGTGCATCCGTTGGCTGTGTGCCGACACCTGGAAGGTGGGGTTGGCCAATCCTGCAGCTGAGGCGGGTTGGTCGGCGTGCAAAAAGACGTTGTCAGGCGTCACCGACACCAGGCCGACCGTGCTGGCAAGCCCTGGGCTCAACAACCCTTGGTGCGTGCCCAACCCAAAACGGGCGTACGGGCTGAAGTCGGTCTCTTGCCCCCACACGCCAAGGGCCATCCCCCACATGCAGACGCTCCCCAAGGCCCATTGCATCAGGGACACAAAGTGCAGGATTACCTACAGTTGCTACTTTCAAGCTGTCCATTTTCTTTTTCACGACTGCATGCAGTCCAAAGAACGTGAAGAACAGGTTGGCTTCAATGCCTTCCATGCGAGCGCCGTTAGCCATGATGAGGCCAGGATATACGCCTTCCAAGGATCCCTTGGAAACAACGATGCATACTTTTTTGATAGGTTCGTCTGACATTATATTTCTCCT
>CAKZQE010000204.1 GCA_937139465.1 uncultured Gammaproteobacteria bacterium | reverse complement strand
GGCGTGCCGCTGACGCTGGTGCCGTCTTCGGTTGCACTTAAATTCGTGACCGACAGCGTCGGCTGATCGTTGGTGCCGGTCAGGGTAAACACCAATGGCGAGGACACCGACGTGTCGCTGACGGTCCCAGAATCATCCTGAGCCGCCACTTGATAAGTCAGTGTCAAGGTTTCACCCGCGGCCAAGAAATCCACATCCGCGGTCGCCGAAAAGCTGTACGTGGCGAGCCCAGTTTCGGCGTCAACCGCACCAAGCATCAGCGAGGCAAAGCCGTCCGGCAACGGCACCGCCAACGGGCTGCCACTCCATTCAATAGTCGGCGCATCATCGAGCACGACCAGTGCCAAGGCATCTCCAAAATCTGCGTCACTGACCTCAAAGGTACCCTCGGCCGCAAAGGTTTGGTTGCTCGCATCAATGGCTTCTACGGCGCTTAGGCTAAACCCTTCGCCAACGGCCATGCCCTCGATGATAGGCCGATCGTTGGTGCCGGTGACGGTCACGACCACCGTACCCGTGCCATCACTGTCGGTCGGATCACTGCCGCTGGTATTATCGTCAATCGCGGTAATGGTGTACGTCAGCGTCAATACGTCGCCTTCGCCCAAAAAGTCGAAGGTGTTGTCTGTGGTTGAGCCACCCGTCTCCGAATCCAGCGCGAAGTACGGCGCCTCGAAGCCCCAGGTAACAAAGGCAACGTTTTCCCCCGGGTCAATCGACCCAGGCGCAAGCGTCAACCACCCCAGCACTTCTGCAGTCTCGTCATCGTCTAGCGCTTCCGGCGCACCCTCGATATCGACGCCCGTGACGGCCCAGGTCACGGTGTCCGGCGTATCAACGTCGACCACCAAGAAATTACCCGTCGCTGTGTAGGGCTCACCGGACTCGGGTACCGTCAGCCCAGCGCTCGAGGCCAACGCTTCGCCCTCGCCATCCGCGGGCTCGCCGAACGTAGCTGTGCCGTCGCTCAGCACGACCGGGGCATCATTGACCGGGGTGATGTTGATCGTCACGGTACCTGCGTCGATTGCACCGGCTGGGTCTTCTACCGTGTAGGCGATCTCTAAAGGGCCACCGTTTTCGGCGTCATTGAAATCTTCGGCGGGCACAAACACGAGCCCGTTAAAGTCGTCCCCTGGGATGCTAACTTCCGCCCCGGGCGCTAATTCAGTGCCGCTGGGTAGCGAAAATGTGCCGACACCCGCCGCAGGCACGACAAAGGTGACCACGAGATCTTCGACTAGGTTGTCCACGTCACTGACGACCGCTGCACCGCCGAACAAGGCACCACCGGCCGCGTCCTCCAACAAGCCCACCGAAATGTCATTGCCCACCGGTGCGAAGTTACCCACCTCAAAGGCGGCAGCCGAGAAGTCAGTGCCCTGACCCGACGTGGTACTGAAATCAGTACCGGGCTCAGTCGTCGGCCCTGTGCGATCAACCGAGTTGGTGCTTGTGACACCAGCGTTGTTCGGGCTGCCTGCTGCCGGACCGGCGGCTGTCGCATCAAGCAAGGCCGTCGGGTCTGCACCTGCGGCAATCAGTGCCTGAATGAGCTCGATGTTGTCGACCTCTTCCTCCGCCGCAGCCTGGAGCAGTAACTCCTCGTTTTCAGTGCTTTCCTGCAGCAAAAACTCCGAGTCCCGGCCAATGTCGAAGCGCAGCCCGTTCGCCATCACCACGGTTACTGATGACAAGGCATCTGTCTTGATGGTCGCACCCAGCGGAATGACGTCGCCTGGGCGAATAACGGTTTCAACACCCGCCAAGTCAACCATAATGGGCTGGCTGACCAGCTGCTCGGCAATACCGACTTCATTGGTGTTAATGGCCACTGTTAATCCTCTCGTCGCAGATGGTGATTCTTTAGCTTAAAGATAGAAAAAAGGCGCCGAATGACAGTGGTACCTAAGTACCGCCATTGGCGCCTTGACAGACCGCAGTCCGATCAGTGTGGAACCACCGCTACATTGCGAAACGACCCGCCGCTTGCGGACGTGGCAACTGTCCCTTGATCAGCAATGCGAGCTCTAAGCGGTCTCGCGTTCCAGTCTTCTGAAATGCAGAGGTGAGGTGAGCTTTCACCGTACGCTCAGTCACGTTCAGACGAGCAGCGATGACCTTGTTGGACGCGCCTTCGGCGACGATTTCAGCAATTTCGCGTTCGCGCGGCGTCAAGCTGTCCAGACGCGGATCGTCGGCCGCTTCGCGCTCGTTACCGTCGATCAAGTCTTCGACGAGGCGCTGCATCAGGCGACGCGATACCCAGACGTCTCCACGGCTAATGGCCTGGACGGCCGCCTGAAGAAGGCGTGGTTCGATGCCCGTGTTGGCGTAGCCACGAACGCCGGCCTTCAGCAACACCAAGCCGTCTTCGTCATTAGGGTTGTCATCGATCACGAACACGTGCTGCGGGTCTTTCTCCAGGATCAGCGACACCGCTTTATCGATGTTGCACTCGCGACCGTCCATGTGAAGGATCACGAGGTCTGGGGTGGTGGCCGCCATGTAGGCGCCCAAGGCAGCCAAGGACGGCGTGCGGAACACGTCGCTTACAGGCTGCAAAGATTGAATCCATTTATTACAAAGACGATCGTCGGTACTGCATGCGACTACTTTCATTTTTACACCTGCTTGCGCTTGCTTGCGCGTCAATACATAAAAACAACCTGAACTCCTTTCTGGCTATTCCCAACCCTCCGCGGATGGTCACCCTCGAAAATCGGGGACCAAGACACCTAATCCACGATGTATCACAGCGATTTTAGGGACGCTTGACGCTATCTAACTCAAAACCGCTTGTTGGGACCACAGTACCAGACCTAGGACCAATGGGAAGCCTTTTTATAAGTGAAATTACTTATCCGAAAACATTTACCCGGTAAGGATAAATACTTACCCACAGCAAACAGGCCTAACTCGCTGTTTTATATGCACTAACTTGAAATTTTTCCGACCTTAATAAAGATTACACCTAGGTACTACTCGGCCAATGTTATTTTTTTCACGCGACTTAGCGTTCGGTAAAGGCTTCGTATCGAATCTTGCTCAATGGCGTCAGCAGGTAGTCAAGAACAGTGCGTTCGCCGGTGATAATGTCGGCCGTGCCGCGCATGCCCACTTTAATTGGAAGCGGGTTGGACGGATCACCCAAAAAATCCGCGTCCATCGCAATAATCGTTGGGTAGTAAGGCTCGCGGTCGCGCTCCTCAACGGTATTTGCACCAAGTTGCGACACAACCCCCGGCATCACACCGTAGCGGCTAAAATCGTAGGTGCTAATCCGGAGGTTCACGGGTTGATCCGTCGAGACAAACCCAACATCGGCTGGCAGCACCTCGGCCCTCGCCTGCAGTCGGGTATCGCTGGGAATGATCTCCATCAACACGTCACCGGGCTGTATGACCTGACCAAGGGTGTTGACGAGCACTTCGCCGAGCGTACCTGAGGTCGGCGCCAGCACCTCGGTGGCATTGACCATGTCCGAAATACCCATGCTTAAACTGCGCAGTGAATCCAGCTCAGTCTGGGCACCAATCAACTCCTGTTGTGCACGCGAACGAAACTCCGCCCCTAAGGAATTGATTTGTTCGGTGAGCGCCTGGCGCTCGGATCGAAGCCGCGGCGCTTCAGCCGTAAACTGCGTCAAACTCGCTCGACGCTCGCGCAGCTCGCGCTCCAGCCTGAGCACTTCAACCTTAGACACAGCGCCACTGGCCTGGAGTCGCTGAAACTGCTCCAGCTCTTCCTGAGCCGACGCCACGCCATCACGGGCCGCCGCGATCGCCGAGCGATTGGCTTCAAGTTGTGCTTGAACCGAGCGCACACGCTCGTTGAGTACGTCCTGCTCACTGTCCAGGGCCTTTAACCGGGCTCGATAGGCCTCAGCTTGATCGCGCATGGCAGGGTCATCTGACGTAAACGGCTCGCCCGCTGATTCGGCGCGCAACCGCGCAATCTGCATCTCTAAGCTTTTTTGGCGAGCCAGATTCTCGTCCAAATTCGATTCCGCCCGCGTTCGGTCAATCCGTAGCAGCACTTGGCCTTTGCTGACGCGATCCCCCGCGCGCACAAGCAGCTCAGACAAGCGCCCGCCGTCGGGGTGCTGAACACGCTGCACCTCACCCACAGGCTCGATGATGATGGTGGCGCGCACCACCCGAGGCAGCACCGTGAAGTGCGCCCACACCAAGGCGCCCACGATCGCGAACAAAATCAACCACAGCCCAAAGCGCATTCGGTGTGACGGACGCTGAGCTAACAGTGAATCAATGGTCATGCTTGGGCCTGCTTCATTTTCAACATGGTCAGGACTTCTTCTTTCGGGCCGTCGGCCACGATTCGGCCGCCCTCGACCACAACAATCCGGTCAACCCACGCCAGCATGGCGCTTCGATGCGTGACCAAAACGAGACCCCGGCCATCCAACCAAGGTTTCAAATTCGCGCGCAACTCGACCTCGCTGCGGGCGTCCAGGTTCGAGGTCGGCTCGTCCATAACCACGGTCTCGGTGTCGCGTACGATCAGTCGTGCCAGCGCAACCGCAGTTCGCTGCGAGCCGGATAGCTCGCCCCCGCTCTCGCCAACACCCTGGTCCCAGCCAGCGGCCCAATCGGCCAAGAATCGGCTCAAACCGCTTAACTCAGCTGCGCGTTGCAAGCGCGCCTCATCGACCACCTCCAACCCCCAGAGCACGTTTTCCCGAACGCTACCGGCAAAGAAACCAGGCTGCTGCGGCAAATACCCAATACCCGCGGCGCGGGACGCATTTGACCAGCGTTTCAGCTCAATCTGATCAAGCTTAACCAGACCTCGCTCGGGCAGGATCAGGCCAGCTAGCACACGGGCCAGGGTGGTTTTGCCGCTGCCACCACGCCCCAACACCGCGATCCGCTCACCGGGCTCAATGGCAATGCTTACCCCCAGCAGCGACGGCTTCTGGCTGTCCGGATAGGTCACCTCGACGCCATCCAGCTGCCACTGTCCTTTGATCGCGCCGTCATGCGAACCAGGCTCGGACTCCCCCGTCAACATGCCCGAGACACTGGCAAACGCCTGGCGCGCCCGATGCCACCCGTTGATGAGCCCGGCCAGACCGGCCGCAGGGGCGACCGCCCGCCCCGTCAAAATCATCGCCGCAATTAATGACCCCATGGTGGCGGATTGATCTGCGACCAAGTAGGCACCGATCACCACCACCGATGCACTGGCCAGCATGGATACCGCACTGGAGAAATAGCCGGGCATCGCGTTGTAGTGACGGGTTTTGTCCTGCGCCAAGGTGCGCTCGGCGGTCGCCGCTTCCCATCGCGATTGAACACGCGGCTCGAGCGCTAGGCTCTTAATGGTTTCGAACTGGGCGAACCCTTCGACCAGGGCAGCGGACTGTTCGCGCCCGGCTTCCATCGCCCGCGGCTGGTGCTTGGCGGCGAGGCGACCGGCCACAGCCGCAATCAAAATCAGCACCGGCAACGCCACCATTGCAGGTAGCGCCAACCATGGCGATATCAGCGCGATGATGGCAATAAACAGGGCGGCAAACGGCAAGTCCACCAGCACGGTCAAGGTGGTGTTGCTCAGCAGCGTCCTTAGGCTTTCCAACTCACGAAAACCGGCGCTGACTTCCCCCAGTTGCTTGGGTCGCATTACGTAGGGCAGGCTCAGCATCCGGGATAACAAACGCCGCCCCAGCCGCAGGTCAACCCGAGTGCCCAAGGCTTCAAGCAGCTTGGCCCGGCCGCTGCGGGCGACGACATCA
>CAKZQE010000203.1 GCA_937139465.1 uncultured Gammaproteobacteria bacterium | reverse complement strand
AAAACGAGATCGAAGGCTACAACCGCGGCTTGACGCTCTACACCGGCGCCGGTGACGACAAAAACGTCAAGCTGCAGTCGATGCGCAATGACTCGATCTACCGTGTCTACCTGGGCGCGGGCGACGATAAGATGTTGGCGTTCCAGCGCATGACCGTGGCGTCTGGCAACTTGCCCCACGACCTGCTGCGGGTGTACGGCGGTAGTGGCAATGACTTGATCGACATGTCCGCCGCCGAAGTCAACGTGCGCCTGTTTGGTGGTGACGGCGACGACGTGCTGCGCGGGTCCACGGGTTACGACATCATTTTGGGCGAGGCCGGTGATGACTTCATCGAAGGCTACGGTGCACTAGCCACAGGGTCGAACCTGTGGGGCGAGCAGCTCGAAGTGTTGGCTGGCGACAGCATCGGGCGCTTTGTTAACCGCGAGTCAGCGGACTACGACGCGCGCTTTATTGAAGCTTACGGTCAGTACTTCTTCGACCGCTCCGATGAAGCCGGTAGCAACGGCGTCAGTCTCGCCGATTCGGTGGACGCCAACGGCATTTTGTTGCCGCAGTACCGCGGTCCGCAGACCGACGCGATCTGGTATTCGATTGCAACGGACCCTGCGCTACTGAATGTCGGCGGCCGCGATCGTATCTTTGGTGGCAGTGCCAATGCGGATTGGAACGGGTTGGGTTACGACCCTACGGGCGGCGTGATCGACTTCAGCGATCTGACGATCGTTCAGGAAGTGTTGGCGGCGAATACGGTGGGTGAGACTTGGTCTGCGACCTGGTTTGACGACTACATCGATGGAAATCGCTCACTGACACAGGCCCAAACCGATGCAATCCAGAACGCAGCCATCGCCCGCAACCAAGCACGCTTGAGCGGCACGACGGTGGCCATCGGCGGGGCCTCCACGGACTTTATTTACCTTGGCAATGAGTCAGCCGCGCATGCCGGGGGCCATGGTCATGTCGTCATTGGTGACGAAGGTGAGTTAAGGCTTCATGATAGCTCTGACGCGCAGGTCTTTGAAATTAAAGATCATTTTAAACGTGTCGAGCGCGATGACATGCTCCGCTATGGCCACGACCTGGTTCAGTACGGCGAGGGCAACGCGACGCTGCTAATGGGCTACGGAAACGACGCCGTCCAGGGCGGCGTGAACTGGTTGGGTGCCGACGGCACCGATGCGGTCTACCAGCATCGAGTGATGATGGACCCCAGCAGCCTGAGCTTGACCACGGATCTGTCACGCATTCAGGAAATGGAAGCCACCCAGGGACGCGCGGGCGGCCACGACACCTTCGCAGTGGACGTGGGCCACGTTGACTGGATTGGTGGTGGCGGTGACGACCGGCTCTGGGCTGGCTACACCGGCGACTTCGATGCGCTGAAGCTATTGAGCGTAACTGCAGTGCCCGGCGACTCGCCCTACACAGGCGTTACCGATCTGCGTGACTACCGCTTCTACGCGGCGGCGGATCAGCTAATGGCGACCAGCACAGGCGCGGACTGGAAGTGGACGCCAAACCTGACCGAGGACAGCCTGAGCACGGCCTTGATGGCCAGCGGCGGCCAGCAAATCAATGCGTTGGCGGACTACGGTGAGATCATCCTGCTGGATACCCAGCGTGATTACGAAACCGTGATTTGGAACGACTTGGCGCGCCCGGATGACGTTGCTGACTTTGGTGGTATCTGGGTTGAGCGTGTGCGCAGCCTGATCCCGAACTCAGACTATTCCGCCATTGCCTGGGCACTGGGTGCCGACGGCGGCGATGACCAGGTCTACCTGACGGGTTCCACGGGCGATGTGATTCTGGGCGAGGGCGATGACATCCTCACACAGTCTGATTTGACCTCGGCCAACGGCAATGCGGATCAAGGCCTCGTGGTTGTGGCTGACACCGGTCAGATCGATCGCCGCCAAGACAACGCACAGCTCATTCGTGTGGAATTTGACCGCGAGCTGGGCACGCCCGTGGGTGCCTCGGGCAGCGTCGTGCTGGATCCGCAGCTGTACCGCGGCGGTGACGATAGTGTCACCGTTGGCCTGGGTAACCACGTTGTCATGGGTGGTGCGGGTAGCGATACCCTGACCGTCGCCAAGGACGCGACGGATCTGACGGATCCGCTGAAGCTCTTTGTAGCCGGTGACACCGCGGAAATGCTGTTCGACCCCCGCACAACGGTGGCCGAGCGCACACTGATGTCGTTCGTTTCTGGCGAGAACCAAGACCCGACGACCTTGGTCGCCAATGGCGATCTGATCGCGGTTGCTGATTATGACGACCGTTTGGAACTGGGTGCAGGCCACTCGGTCACCGTCGGTGGTTACGGTTCGGATGAGCTGATCACAGGCGCTGGACGGCATTACCTGTTTGGCGACCTGGTCGGTCGTTTGTCAGCCGTTGCGTTGGCCAGTACCGATGCTGAGATGCGCATGAACGCGGCTTCTGCGATTGACCTGTCGCTGGAGACGCAACGCTACCTGACGCTACAGGGAACCCTGTTGTTGCCCGGCGGTGACGACATCATTCGTTCCTACACCAACGACGCCATCGTGTTCGGTGGGGGCGGTGACGACACCCTCAACGTTCAGGGCGAAGACCCGGCCGGCAGCGTCAGTGGTCAAGCGGTTGTGATCGGTGACAGTGGCGAGCTGTGGTATCGCCTAGACGGTATTGGGCAGAGCTACGGAACTCATTCGGTCGACATTTTTGACGAGTTCCAACTGCACTACGCGGCCTCGGCTGATGTTGAAAACTTCGCGCCGGATATCGAGCCGACCCGAGCTTGGGGCGATGACCAGATCATTGCCAATAATGGCCGCAAGCTGCTGATCGGTGGCGCCGGTAGTGACACCATTCTTTCGGGCAACGGTGATGAAATCATCATCGCCGATGGTGGTCATCTGCTGCTGGATCCGAATGCGGCGTCGGCTGATTGGCAAGTGGCCTGGTTAGCCTCGGCCGACAAGGTCGGTGCCGACAGCAACCGCCAGGTACGCCTAGCAGGCGGCGATGACGTGGTCCGCACCGGTAGCGACGGTGACAAGGTGGTGGTCGGTGGTATCGGCGACGATGATCTGCGCATTGATCAGAGCATCACCGGGCTAACACTGGATGGTCAGGGTGGGCTGGTCAGTTACGCGACGACCACGGTGCTCAACGCAGGTGACAGCGACCAGCATTTGCTGGCCGGTGACAGTATCGAAGCCTGGGCCGACGCATTCGCAGCTGCGGGCAACCCTTGGTTGAGCCTCTACAGCTTGGACGAGGAAGCCCTCGATGCGGGTAACGACACCCTCATTGCTGGCCACTACACGCAACTGCTAGCCATTGCGGGCGGTGGTGATGACCACGTTCGTGGCTACGATGGCGATGCGTGGGTCTTGGCTGACCTGGGTCGCATTCGTTTCGATGCGTCCAACAGCTATCGCCTAGACGAGATCACCTCGTTGACGGGCGATTGGGTTGATCCCAACACCTGGAAAAACCTGGGCGGCGACGACAGCGTCTGGTTGGGCCACGGGGTGGCCCTTGGCATGTTCGGTGGCGCTGGCAACGACCGTCTGCAAAGCACGGTCGCCACCAGTCAGGGTGATAACCCGACACAGCGCGCGTCCCATCCCGATGACCAAACCCTGGGTGGTCAGGTGTTCGCCGCCGGTGACTTTGCCACCTTGGATCTGGATTCCCTGCAATCACGCCTGGCGATGGCCTCGTTGGTTTCGCAGTCGGCCGAGCAAATGGGTTCCGGCGGCGACGACGAGATTCGAGTTGGCTCGGGCACTACATACTTGGCCGGTGGCGCAGGCAACGACGTGCTCACCAGCGGTCGTGGCCGGGCGATTGCACTGGGTGATGATGGCCGCGTGGTCCTCGACAGCACCAACGATCGCATTGATACCATTGTGACGGCTGAGGGCTTCGACGGCACCCAGGCCTTGTCGGGTCGTGACTTTGTCCTGACCGGTCAGGGTGAGCAATTCGTCTTTACCGGGGGCAACGACGACCGCTTCCGTAACGGCGAAGACCTGACCGATCGTAACCTCGCGTTCTGGGCGGACTGGGGCAACCTGTCAGTGGCTACGACGCGTGATGGCAGCACCACACGAACCGTGGTTTTGGGTGACGATGGTGAGGTCGCGTTCGATCACAACGTAGCCACTAACGACCTACTGCGCTTGACCGATGCCAACGTGGTACCGGGCAGTGGCGGTGATGATCAGATTCAGATCACCACCACCACACGCGGTGCGGTGGTCGGCCTCGGTGAAGGCGCCGATGAGTTGCACACAGAAGCCGGCGATAAAGTGGTCTTGGGCGATCAGGGAACCGCGGTGTTCGATGCGGTGACCTACCGCCTAATCCGTTTGACCGGCAACACCACTGACGAGGTGGCCGAAAGCGCCGGTGATGATCAGTGGCGCAATGATAGCGGCGACGCGCATGCCATTATGGGCGGCGGTGACGATCAGGTAACCAGCGGTGAAGGGCGCTTTGTTTTGGCCACGGACCAAGGTGAGCTGGTTCAGGATGCCAACGGCAAGCCGATCGAGTTTATCGTTCGCGGCGTCGTTGGCGCAGGTGATGACCAGGTCGACCTGACACAGGGTGAATCGCTGATTATCGCCGGCGGCGGCAATGACCGGATCAATACCAACCAAAGCGGTATCGATGTCGGCAACGATATTGTCCTGGCCGATACCGGTCGCGTGGTCCTGGACCCAGCGTTGACGGCCTACTTCAATCCGACCTGGATTGACGCCTTTGGCACCGATGCCAATGGCCGCGATAGCGTGACGGGCGGTGGTGGTGCAGACATTATCATCGGCGGTGGTGGCGCCGACCGTTTGGTGGGTGGTGAAGGCCGCGATGTGTTGGCCGGTGACTTTGTCCAGCTAATCCTGGACGGCATCAATATGGTCCAAATGGAGACCACTGAGGCACTACAGAACCGTGGCGCAGGGGATTTCCTGGATTCGGGTTACGATGGCGATGCCGTGTTCGGTGGTGGCGGCAATAACGTGTTTGACGTCGCCGCCGGTGTCGACCTGATCTTTGAAACCTTTGGTTTCATTGAGCTAGCCGCTGGCGAAGGCTTGGACCGGGTCACCCTGTTCCGCGACTACGGTGTCCAGGGCGGACTACTGACCAAGCGGATCAAAGACACGGCCACAGGTAACCGTGCTGAAACCGAGGCACCCGCCGTAGACACGGGTGGTGCCGCAGAAGGCGAGGGCGCCCAGCAGGGCGTGGCAGAGGGCCAGCTGGCTGCTCTGGTTGCCAGTGCGAACCCCGATGGCGAGCGCAGCTCAAGCAACTTGGCTGGCCTGGGCAGCGGCGATGCTGAGGATCAGGTTGGTCGTCGCCAGTCAGCGACGGGCCGCACGGATCTGCCGGAGGCACCCCGTGCGCCTGCGGCACCCGAGCCAGAGCAACCCGCTTCCGATGGTGACGAGCTGGGCCTGCTGGACATGCTGGTGCCGACCGAAGAAACGACCCACCAGTTCGCCATGCTCTTAAATGCGCGGCAGCTGGAGGAAATGAACGAGCGCCGTGCTAGTTTTGCGGCCAAATCTAAAGCGTGGGACGGTGAGAAGTTCACCGACCTGGCGTAACCATGACAACTAAGGAGAATCCCTTGTCAGAGACGAATGATCAAAACAACAAAGCGGTGGTGTTTCACGATGCCGAGATGCAAACCTCGTTCAGCAACGTCGCCAATGTGGCGGCTGGGCACGAAGAGTTCGCATTGCTATTCGGCATTAGCCGTTCATGGCACGGCAAGGGTGACAAGTTTGACGTCGACCTGGGTCACCGCATCATCATGTCACCGCGCACTGCCAAGCGCTTGACCGCTATGCTGGTCAACGCTTTGTCACAGCACGAAGCACGATTTGGCAAAATTGATGCGATGCCTGATCTCTCAGGCGAAGAGCCGACCCAGCAATAGGGTGCTTTGGCTGAGCAGGCCGTTCGCGGCCTGCAACGCCTAAATAGCCGCTAAGGCGAATTCGCTAACAAAGTCCACGCCCGTGGCGATACTTAGCATGCATAACCATGCAAACATCATCACTTGACGCGCCTCGACCCGCGACAGCCGCCCGTCGAGTTTGTTCAGCTGTCGCTCGAATTGGCTGACCATGCTGGTTAGATGCTGGTTGAGCCCAGCGACGCGCTGGGACAATGACTGGTGCACCGATTCAACCTGCGTTGCCAATGCGGATAACTGCATGCTGGCCATGCCCGCAGTAGCGGCCCCTGCAGCGGCCATACGAGCCCCGGCACTTTGGATAAAATTTCGTCTATTCATACCCTGACATTACGCCGGCGCCCAGCGGTTGCAAGTTATCTTTTGTTAAGGCGCCACCAGCTGGGTAGCAGCTGCCGATTTTCGAGTTTGCGGTAGCGCTCGTCCAACAAAAACACCACGCCGGTGTCCGACAGGGTCCGTACCACGCGTCCGGCAGCCTGAACCACCTTTTGTAACCCAGGGTAGCGATAGGCGTAATCAAATCCATTGCCGTTATGACGATCCATACGTGCCCGTAACAGCTCTGTCAGTGGCTCCCGGGCGGGCATACCCAGGGTCGCAATAAACACACCGATTAGGCGCCGACCGGGCAGGTCTACGCCCTCGCCAAAGGCACCG
>CAKZQE010000202.1 GCA_937139465.1 uncultured Gammaproteobacteria bacterium | reverse complement strand
GAGATCGTTTTTGCCATATTCGCCCTAGTCGCCGTCGGCTACTTCTATGGCCGCCGCAGTCCGACCGACATGTCCGTGGCCAACAAAATCAACACCGACGTGTTCCTGCCTGCGCTTATTTTTGGGGTGATGTCGTCCCAGGCATTCAGCATTGCGGCCTATTCCGACTTGGCCGTCGCCGCAACACTGATAATTCTCGGGTCAGGCCTGCTGGCCTGGCCCATCAGCCACCTACTGGGCGTGCGACCAAAAACCTTTGTGCCGCCGATGATGTTCAACAACTGCGGCAACCTGGGTCTGCCGCTATTGGTGCTGGCATTTGGCGAGGAGGCCCTGCCGGCGGCGGTGATGCTGTTCGTTGTCAGCAATACGCTGCACTTCACCTTGGGCGCTTACATGGTGGGCGCGGATAAAAATCCGCTCAACTTGCTGAAACAGCCCATGATCGCCGCCACCTTGCTGGGCCTGGTCTGGAGCGTACTGAGTTGGCCGATGCCCAACGCCGTGTCCATTTCGCTGGACATGCTGGGGCAGGTGTCCGTGCCGCTACTGCTGTTTGCACTGGGTGTGCGCATGAACGACGTCAATTTCGCCATGTGGCGAATTGGGTTGTGGGGCGCCATCGTAGCCCCGGCTACTGGGCTGGTCGTTGGGATACCGGCGGTTTATTTGCTGGATCTATCAGCCACCAATGCCGCCTACGTGATTCTGTTTGCGTCACTGCCGCCGGCGGTGCTGAACTACATTGTTGCCGAACGCCAGAACCAGCAGCCTGAACTGGTCGCACCCATGGTGCTGATCGGCAACATGGGCGCGGTGATTACCATCCCCGTGGCGCTGTTCTTTGTGCTGTGACCGTTAAAGCAGTTCGCTGAACGGCCAATAAACCAGAGTATCGCCAGGGGACACGGCAGTGTCCGGCGGTATTTCAGCAAGCCCCGTGCCCCAAACCAAAGGCGTCATCGAACCGCTGTCCTGGTTGGGGTGCGCCACAACCCCATCGCCGTCCCAACGCACCCGCAGGAACCGACGGCGCTGCGCAGGTTCGGTCTCAAACTTGGCCGTGACCGGCAGCGTCATGGCGTCCGTCGGCTGACCGGTCAACGCCCGAATAACGGGGCGGACGAACAGCAAACTGGTCACAAAGGCACTGGCGGGGTTGCCGGGCAAACAACACACCGGCGTCGAATCAATGGTGCCAAAAGCAAAGGGCTTGCCCGGCTTCATTTTGACCTTGTAGGACTCGATCCGCCCCAGCGACTCGATCGCGGGACGCACCCAGTCGTAGTCCCCCGCGCTGACGCCACCGACGGTTAATACCAGATCATGATGCACCGCCGCGTCGCGCAGGGCGTCCGTGGTGCTTTCTAGGCTGTCGGGCACATGCTGATGGGTGACCTGGACACCCCACCCACGGAGCAACGCCATCAAGGAAGGGGCATTGGAATTATGGATCTGCCCCGGGGCCAGCGGCGCGCCAGGGGGCTGCACTTCGTTGCCGGTGGTCAGCAACCCAACCCGCAACGGCACCTGAATGCTGACCTGGGCATGGCCACCGGAGGCCAACACACCCAGTTCCGCCGGCCCCAGCCGCTGACCTGCACGCACCAGCGTTTGACCGACCGCAATGTCGTCACCCACCGGCCGAATCCAGGCCTGGTCACTGGGGTCAAGCATGGCACCGCCGTCAAGGCCGCGAAGGTTTTCCTGGGGCACCACCACATCAGCGCCCTCGGGCACCGGCGCGCCGGTAAAAATACGCGCACACTGACCACTGGGCAGCTGGGTCACACCGGAGCCCGCGGGCACCTCGAAGGCCACCGGCAGCGGACCGGGCAGATCCGCAGCGCGGCAAGCGTACCCGTCCATGACCGCACGCCGATATGGCGGGCTGGGCACCAGGGCGAGCACGTCCTGGGCACTGATCGCACCGGCGGCGTTGTCCAGCGCCACCGTGCGGGACTGGATTGGCGCCGGCGTCAGCGACCCTAGCAGCCGCGCGCGGGCGTCACTGACGTCGAGCATCGCCACGCAGCAACAGGTTGACGAAATTGCAGGGTTTGTGGGTGCTGTCGAGCTGCTCACGCAGGATTTTTTCAAACGCCAATCGGCACGCACCGCCGGAGCCCGGCAGACAGGCGATAAAGGTATTGTTCGACAACCCCGCCATGGCGCGTGATTGCACCGTGGAGCTGCCAATATCGGTGTAGCTGAGCTGGCGGAACAGCTCGCCAAACCCTTCGATTTCCGTGTCCAGAATCGGCCGAATCGCTTCGACGGTGCCGTCGCGGCCACTGAACCCAGTCCCGCCAGTAATCAGGACCACCTGCGGATCAGCATCCGCCGCCCACCGGCACACCTGGGCACGAATCTGGTACGGCTCGTCGGGCAATAGTTCCCGGAACACAACACGATGGCCCATGGCCTCCAGCGCATCCTGCAGATACTGACCGCTGGTATCCGTGCTTAGGTCTCGGGTGTCAGACGCTGTCAACACCGCACAGGTTAAGGCTTCACTCATGACCACGCCTCCAGGCTCGAATGGTCTTGTTCGCTGGGGCGCAGCCACTGGCCCTGCTCTTTTTTCCATAGCGGCACTTTGGACTTTAAGTGGTCCATCAAAAACATCGCCCCCTGAAATGCATCGCCGCGGTGCGGCGCGCTGGTGCCGACCCAGACGATGGGTTCGCCGGTGGGCAACGGGCCCACGCGGTGAACAATGATCGCGCCCTCGAGGGCGAAACGCTCAATGGCTTGCTGACGCAAATCCGCCATCACCGCTTCGGTCATGCCGGGGTAGTGTTCCAGCTCCAGCGTGTCGGTTTGGCGCACGTAACCGGTGAAGGTCACCACCGCGCCGACGGCCGAATTACCCGCGAGCTGATCCTGCAACGCGCCAGGTTCGAACCGCTCTGTTTGCACCCGAACCATGGTCAGCCTCCCGTCATCGGCGGCATAAAGGCCACCTCATCGCCGTCGCTCAAGGCCGTATCCAGGCTTTGGATTTGCTGGTTGACCGCGATGATGGGGGTTTGCTGAACGATCGCGTCCAAAATGCCAAGCTGAGTCAACGCATCCCGGGGCGTCGCGGCGTCCAATCGAATTCGATCGTTGCCAGCGACGTCCCGAAACGCGGCCAAAAACAAAAGGTTAACGGTCGGCATGGTAGTCACCGCTTTTGCCGCCCGTCTTGGAGAGCAAGCGCACCCCTTCAATGCGCATGGCCTTGTCGACCGCTTTGCACATGTCATACAGCGTCAATGCCGCGACACTGACGGCCGTCAGGGACTCCATCTCGATGCCGGTTTTCGCGTCGATACGGCAGGTGGCCTGAATGCGAACGCGATCGTCCTCACAGGTCAGTTCGACCTCGCAGCCATCCATCGGCAAACCGTGGCACAAGGGAATCAGCTCAGGGGTTCGTTTAGCCGCCATAATGCCCGCGACACGGGCGACCGCCAGCACGTCACCCTTGGCGATGTTGTGCGAGGCGATGCGTTCGATCACATCGGGGCGGGCAATCAGGAAACCCTCGGCCACAGCGACTCGACGGGTAATCGATTTTTCCGAAACATCGACCATACGCGCGTTGCCGGCCGCATCAGTGTGCGTAAATCCGTTCATTATCATAGTCTTCGCGATTGGGAGGCGGTATTCTAACCCGATCAAAATCAAAGGAGTAGCGGGTGGCCCAGTTACCCATCATTGTTTCCGCGGGCGGAATCAACGCAGCAGGACGCAGCGCCTTCCACAGTGACTTGATGCGGATGGTCTATCCCAGCCTCTCGGCAACCGAGCAATCAGCGGTTATTGACGAGCTGCGGGCGCTGACATCGCGCCCCGACGCCAGTGCTGAAGACCTGCTCAATGACAGCCTGATCCGGGAGATCCACCCCGATTGGTACAACCCAAGCGCCCTCAATGCCCGTCGTCGCCGGGACGATATGTGGGCCGATACGGATCGCAATAGCCCCGTTCGTAGCGCGGGCATGCTGCCCACGGGCTTCCACCCCGACGCCCTGTACAAATCCCGCGCCCACCCTCGGGCACTGCAAATGACGGTGTTCGCCGCCAGCGACATGATGGCCGCCAGCGGTCTGGACTGGAACGAACTCCGCCAGCGCATCGCACCCGATCAGGTCGCCGTTTACGCGGGCAACAGCATCGGCCAGCTCGACCACCAGGGCTTTGGCGGTATGTTGCAAGCCGCGCTGTTTGGCAAGCGCGTGTCGTCAAAGCAGCTGCCCCTGGGCTACCCGCAAATGCCGGCGGACTTTGTTAACGCCTACGTCCTTGGCACCCTGGGCTCGACCGGCGCCGTGCAAGGCGCCTGCGCCAGCTTCCTATACAACCTAGCTAACGCTTGCCACGCCATCAAAACCGGCCAGGCGCGCATTGCAGTGGTCGGCGGCGCCGACGCGCCGATCGTGCCGGAAGTGGTCGAAGGCTTCCGCGCCATGGGCGCCCTGGCTGACGAAGCCGGCTTGCGCGCGATTGATGGCCTGACACCCGAACAAACCGTTGACTGGCGTCGCGCCAGCCGGCCTTTCGGTCATAACTGCGGCTTTACCATTGCCGAGGGCGCGCAATTCATGCTGCTGATGGATGACGAATTGGTCGCCGAAACCGGCGCCCGAGTTCTGGGCAGCGTGCCGGGCCTGTTCGTCAACGCCGACGGCCCCAAACGCAGCATCTCAGCCCCCGGGGCGGGCAACTACCTGACCATGGCCAAAGCGGCTGGCCTGGCACGCACCCTGTTTGGTGAAACGGACATGCGACGGTTGTTTGTGCATGCCCACGGCACCAGCACACCGCAAAACCGAGTGACCGAATCCCACGTGCTCAGCCAAGTCGCCCAGGCCATGGGCGCCCACTGGCCGGTCACGGCGATCAAAGCCTTTATTGGGCACTCACAGGGCACCGCCGGTGGCGATCAAATGGCCAACGCCTTGGGCAGCTTCGCCACGGGCTGGCTACCTGGCATTCAGACGACCGCCGCGCTGGCGGATGACGTGCACCGCGATGGCTTGGACTTCGTCATGCAGGACCGCCAAATGGAGATGCCGCCCGGCTGCTTCTTGAACGCCAAAGGGTTTGGTGGCAACAACGCCACGGCGCTGCTGGCTGGCCCCGACGTGACCAAAGCCATGCTGGGTAAGCGCCACGACATGACCGCTTGGGCCCGGCGCAACGAGGCCGTCACTGAGCAAACCGAAGCCTACCGCCTGCGCAGCGCCAACGCCGAATTCAACGTCCAGTACCACTTCGGCGAGGACGTCATCGACGGCAACGACATTGCCATCAGCGATCAGGAACTGCGTGTGCCCGGCTGGGATCGTGGTGTGGACCTCAATGTGCCCCACCCCTTTCCGGACCTGAAACTCTAGATATATTTGGACAGCACCCAGGCATCCTCACGACCACCGTCGTCGGGGTAGTAGCCTGGGCGCACGCCAATGCGCTCAAAGCCAGCGTCACGGTATAGCTTGCGGGCCGGTTTATTTGACGGACGAACTTCCAAGATAATGCGCGACGCGCCTAACTGCAGACAGCGCTGCTCGGCGTGCTCGACGAGCTGGCGGCCATAGCCCTGCCCCTGCAGCGTGGGATGCACGCAGACGTTCAACAAATGCGCCTCATCAAGCACGCACTGGATAAAGACATGCCCTCGGATCACGCCATCCAATTCGGCCACCCAGGCGTCGTAACGCATTTTGATGCAGCCGCGGATGACATTCATTGACCAGCCGTGCTGGTAAGCGGCCGCTTCGACCTCGGCCACCATGGGCAGGTCGGCTTCGGTCATAGGACGTAACTTCAAACGCTACTCGACACCCGCTGGATCACCTGCCATAAGGCGCGTTTCGCATCACCGGATTCCCACAGTGTCTGCAGGCTAGAGGCTTCAAACAACGCCATGTCCGCCGGCACCGCCGGTGCAATCAGCGCGGCATGATCGCTCAGTAGCAGGCAGCGCCGGACGCCACGGCTACGCTCGCGTAACAGTCGGCCTTGAACCATGCCACGCACATCTAGCTCGGTTTGGTTGGGCAAATCAATCGCCATTACATCCCGCGGCGTCTCGCCCTCGGGCAGGTGTATCAGCAAATCCTTCAGAAAACCGGCGCTGACGTGTTCCAGCAAACCGTTCGACCAGTTTGGCAGCTGGGCCATGATCAACAGCTCGCCGCGCAACACACAGGCGAAGTGAAGCGCCGGGAGGGTGTTACCTGCGGCATCCCCCTGCGCCTCAGCCGCGACCTTCGGGACTGGCTGGTCCTTCAGGTCAGCCGCTGCAACCTTAGTGGCGGCCACCTCAACTGTCGGTATGACCACCGCCGGGGCCGCCTTAGCGGGCACAGGCAGGGGCGTTTGCGCCGGCGCCTGAACGACGGCCGGCTCGATCACCGGCGGTTCAGCCGATTGGCTAGCCTGCAAGTGCTGCGGTTCACGATCGCGCAGCACCCAAGGCGTAATCCCCATGTGTGCTAGGACCTGACGCGCGATCAACGGATCACGAGCGCTCGGCCCTACACCCTGCCCAACCATCAGACCGTGCTAGCCTGCGGGTGCTGGCGCAGCTGGGGGCGCATCATCTGGTTCAACGCATGCAGGTAGGCCTTGGCGCTGGCCACAACGATATCCGTGTCGGCGCCGACACCATTAACAATGCGGCCCGCCCGCTCCAATCGAACCGTGACTTCGCCCTGGGACTCAGTGCCCGAGGTGATGGCATTGACGTTGTAGAGCTTTTGCTCGCAACCGGACTGGGCAATTTTCTCGATCGCCTTGAACACCGCATCCACCGGGCCATCGCCTTGGGCCGTCGAATCCACGCTCTCGCCCTGCACATCGAGCGACACCTTAGCCGAGGGATTGGTGCCCAACTGGCTGGTCACATTCAAATCGGTCAGGGTGAACATGGCCGCGCCGTCCATGGATTCATTACCGGACATCAAGGCGACGAGGTCCTCGTCAAAGATGTCGTGCTTTTTATCAGCCAAGGCTTTGAAGCGCACGAAGGCATCACCGAACGCGTTGTCATCGCCGGGCTCGATGCCGAGCTCTTCCAAGCGGCTCTTGAAGGCGGCCCGGCCTGAGTGCTTGCCCAAGACCATTCGGTTCGCTGACCAGCCAACGTCCTCGGCGGCCATGATTTCGTAGGTTTCGCGGTGCTTCAACACGCCGTCCTGGTGAATTCCAGATTCGTGCGCAAACGCGTTGGCGCCCACAATGGCTTTGTTGGGCTGAACCGGAAAGCCAGTGATGCTGGACACCAAGCGGCTGGCAGGCACGATCTGCGTGGTGTCGATGCCGGTATCCAGGCTCATCAAGTCCTTGCGCACGCGCATGGCCATGACGATTTCTTCCAAGCTCGCGTTACCCGCGCGCTCGCCCAAGCCGTTAATGGTGCACTCGACCTGACGTGCACCCTGGCCGACTGCGGCCAAGGAGTTGGCCACTGCCAAGCCGAGGTCGTTGTGGCAATGCACGCTGAAAATGGCGCGATCCGAATTGGGTGTGCGTGCAATCACGTCACCGATCAAGGCGCCAAACTCGTGGGGCAAGGCGTAGCCCACGGTATCGGGAATATTGATGGTGCCAGCGCCGGCAGCAATCACCGCCTCAAAAATGCGGCACAAGAAGTCCGGATCCGAGCGCCCAGCGTCTTCGGCGCTGAACTCGACATCGTCGCTGTACTGGCGCGCTTTTTTGACCGCCGCAACGGCCTGCTCAACCACCTGATCCGGCTCCATTTTGAGCTTGTACTTCATGTGGATCGGGCTGGTGGCAATAAAGGTGTGGATGCGCTTACGCGGCGCCGGCGCCAGGGCCTCGGCTGCGGCTTCAATATCCTTTTCGTTGGCACGCGCCAACGAGCACACCGTGCTGTCTTTGACCACACTGGCCACGGCACGAACCGCCTCAAAATCGCCCTTACTGGCGATAGCAAAGCCGGCTTCCATTACATCCACGCCCAAACGCTCAAGCGTTTTACCGATGCGGACTTTTTCATCACGGGTCATGGATGCGCCGGGCGACTGCTCGCCGTCACGCATGGTGGTGTCGAAAATCACCAAATGGTTGTGTGTCATCATTATTCCTTTGGGCGGACGCGCCGGCCCTATCT
>CAKZQE010000201.1 GCA_937139465.1 uncultured Gammaproteobacteria bacterium | reverse complement strand
AGAAAAGTGTCGGGCCCTGGCGGGTCTGGTCGATGGCGTTCAGGTGCTACGATTCAACGGCGCGTTGGCCAGTCAGCAGCCCGAGGCCTTCGTCAACGATTGGCTTGTCAGTCAGCTTGGTGTCAAGCACCTCGTTGTCGGCGATGACTTTCGCTTCGGCAAGCGCCGCGCCGGGGACTACGGGCTGCTGCAGCGCATGGGCGATGCCGCAGGTTTTGATGTCGAGCGCACCCGCCAAGTGCTTCACAAAGGGCGCCGCATTTCATCGACCTGGGTGCGTGAGGCTTTGGCAGATCATGACTTGCCGCTAGCCGAAGCCTTACTGGGGCGTCCATACCAGATGCTCGGTCGTGTTGGATACGGCATGCAGTTGGCGCGCACCCTAGGGTCACCGACCGCCAACCTACGCATCAACCGCAAAACACCACCGATGACCGGTGTGTTTGCCGTCACCGTTGATGTGCCCAGTTTGGGCTTATCCGCCATGCCTGGCGTGGCTAACCTGGGGTCGCGACCCAGTGTGCCGGGCCGGGACATGGCCCTGGAGGTCCACCTGTTCGATTACGCCGGTGACCTGTACGGCCATGAAATGAATGTCACCTTTGTCAAAGCGCTGCGGGTCGAGCAGACCTTCGACGGCTTAGCTGCCCTGAAACACCAAATTCAACTTGATCACCAAGCCGCTCGCGCGGCCCTGGCCCACTAAACGGACCTGATATGACCGACTACAAAACCACCTTAAACCTGCCGGAAACGGACTTCCCCATGCGCGGCAATTTGCCCAAGCGTGAACCGGATATGCTGGCAAGTTGGGAAGAAAAAGGGCTGTATCAGGCCATGCGTGATGCCCGTGCGGGCGCACCGAAGTACGTGCTCCACGACGGCCCTCCCTACGCTAACGGTGACATTCACATCGGCCATGCCGTCAACAAGGTGCTCAAAGACATCGTGGTTAAATGCCACGTTCTGGAGGGCTTTGATTCGCCTTACGTGCCGGGCTGGGACTGTCACGGCTTGCCGATCGAACACAAGGTGGAAACCACGGTGGGCAAAATTGGCAAAGAGTTTGCCGATGCCAACGCTTTCCGCGACGCGTGCCGTGCCTATGCCCACGAGCAGATCGAGATCCAAAAAGCGGGCTTCAAGCGCCTGGGCATCGTCGGTGATTGGGAAAACCCGTACCTGACGATGAATTTCGACACCGAAGCGGAAATTGTCCGCACCCTGGGTCGTTTGGTTGCTCAGGGTCACCTGCGTAAGGGCGAAAAGCCGGTCTACTGGTGCACCGATTGTCAGTCCGCCTTGGCTGAAGCCGAAGTCGAATACGCAGATAAGACTAGCCTCAATGTTGACGTGGCTTTCCCGGTCTTGGACACCGCTGAGCTGGCACGGCGCATGGGCGCTGATGAAGCCAACGGCGCGGCCGTGGTGATCTGGACGACCACTCCCTGGACATTGCCCTCGAACCGGTTTGTGTGTGTCGGTGACTCGCTGGATTATGTGTTGATCCGCCTGGTCAAAGACGGCGTGGCTCGCACCTTGGTGGTGGCCGAGGGGCTGCTGGATACCATCGTCGCGCGCTGGGGCGTTGAAACCCATCAAATCTTGGGGCGTGCCAGTGGTCCGGATTTGACTGGCCTGATGCTGACGGCACCTTGGGGTGACGAAGTACCCTTGCTTGACGGTGACCATGTCACCCTAGAAGCCGGTACGGGATGTGTACACAGCGCGCCAGCCTATGGTTTGGAAGACTTTATGGTGGCCCAGCGCCACGGCATTGAGAGTCTGAGCCCGGTCCAGGACGACGGTACCTTCCCCGCAGACTTCCCCGTTATTGGCGGCATGCACGTGCAAAAGTGTGGCAACCGTGTCGCCGAGTACTTAGAGGAACAAAACGTCCTGGTTCACAAAGATCGCCAGGCCCACAGCTACCCCCATTGCTGGCGCCATAAGACGCCGGTGATCTACCGTGCGACACCTCAGTGGTTTATCGCCATGCAGGGTGGACTGCTGGACAGTGCGCGCAAGGCCGTCGACAGCGAGATCACCTTCACGCCCGATTGGGGACGCAATCGATTGTCGGCGATGCTGGCGGATCGTCCTGACTGGTGCATCTCGCGCCAACGTAACTGGGGCTCGCCCATCACCCTGTTTGTTCACAAACAGACCATGGAGCTGCACCCGGACACGGATTCCTTTTTTGAGCCCATCGCCAAACGCATCGAAGCCGGCGGGATTAATGCCTGGTTTGATTTAGATCCCCGCGAATTGCTCGGTGATGATGCTGATCACTACCGTAAAACCACTGATATTCTCGACGTGTGGTTCGACTCTGGTGTCACCCATGCCTCGGTACTGGGCCAGCGCGATGAACTGTCTTTCCCGGCGGACCTGTACTTGGAGGGCTCCGATCAGCACCGTGGGTGGTTCCAGTCGTCGTTGTTGACGTCCGCCGCACTGCACGGCCACGCCCCCTATAAGGCATTGCTGACCCACGGGTTTGCTGTCGACGCCAAAGGCCGCAAGATGTCCAAATCCGAGGGCAACGTGGTCGCGCCGCAGACGGTCATGGACAAGATGGGAGCCGACGTCCTGCGACTGTGGATCGCCGCGACCGATTACACCAAAGAGCTCGCCGTATCGGACGAAATCCTCAAGCGTACCTCCGATGCCTACCGCCGGATCCGCAACACCTCGCGCTTTATGCTGGCGAACCTAAGCGGGTTCGACCCGGCACGGGATCAGGTCGCGACGGATGACCTGGTCGCCCTGGATCGTTGGATTTTGGCCCGGGCCACCGCCATGCAGGCGCAAATTCGTGCGCATTACATGCGCCATGAATTCAGTGCGGTTTACCAGCTGGTGCACAATTTTTGCGTTAATGAGCTCGGAGGCTTCTACCTGGATATCGTCAAAGATCGCCAGTACACCTGCCAAGCTGACGGCCACCCCCGGCGCAGTGCGCAGACGGCGCTGTATCACCTGATCGAAGCGTTTAGTCGCTGGATCGCACCGATTCTGTCGTTCACAGCGCAGGAAATTTGGGCCGAAATTCCCGGTGAGCGTGGCGAATTTGTCTTCGCGGATCTGTGGTACACCGGCATGGATGTCACCGATAGCGCTGACTTGGACGACGCGTTCTGGCAACAGGTGCTGGCTGCTCGCGCGTTGGTTAACCAAGCCATCGAAACGGCCCGTAACGCCAAGCTCGTCGGGGGTTCGCTGGAAGCCGCCGCGACCATTTACGCTGACTCCGAGGCCCGCGCCGTGCTGGAACGCCTGGGTGATGAACTGCGTTTCACCACCCTAACGAGCTCAGTCACTCTGGCGGATGTGAGCGATGCGCCCGATTCGGCCCACCGCAATGAATCTGGCTCCTTAGCGGTGTCGATCGCGGCGGTCACCGATACCAAGTGCGAGCGTTGCTGGCACCGCGTGCCGGACGTTGGTTCGGATGCGAATCACCCGGACATCTGCGGCCGTTGCGTGACCAATATCCACGGGGAGGGTGAGGCTCGGCAATTCGCATGAGTGTCACTCGACTGGCCTGGACCGTAGCCCTGGTTCTGCTGGCGCTAGATCAGGCCAGTAAATACTGGGTGCTGAGCGTCATGGAGACGTACCAGCGAATACCCGTGCTGCCGTTTTTTGATTGGGTATTGCTGCATAACACTGGTGCGGCATTTTCGTTCCTAGCCGACTTCGAAGGCGGTCAACGCTGGTTCTTGCTGGGCGTCGCCGTGGTAGCGGTCGTCATTATCCAGCGCTGGCTACGAACGGCGACGGTGCCCGTGGCGGTGATGCTTGGATTGATCTTGGGTGGGGCCATTGGCAACGCCCTGGACCGAGCCTTCTTAGGGTCGGTGACGGATTTTATTTTGTTGCACTACCGGGGCTGGTATTACCCAGCCTTTAATGTGGCCGATATTGGCATCACATTAGGAGCGGTAGGGCTTTTGTACGACGGATTTAAGGAGTGGCGCCGTGAGCGAACTGACGATATCAGCTGATACCCAAGTGACGCTGCATTTTTCCATTGCCCTCAAAGGCGGTGCGGAAGTGGACTCGACCTTCAATAAAACGCCGGCCACCTTTGTCGTGGGTGACGGCAATCTGCTGCCCGGCTTTGAACGGGCATTGTTCGGGCTCAAGGCCGGTGACGAAGCGAGTCTGGACATTGCACCGCACGAGGGCTTTGGCCAGCCCAACCCAGACAACGTCCAGCGCATGCCGCTGGCCAACTTTAACGACGAACTCAGCCCCGGGCTGATGCTGTCGTTCGCAGACGCTAATGGTTCGGAACTGCCGGGCGTCGTTGACCGCATCGAAGGCGATGACGTCTACGTTGACTTTAACCACCCCTTGGCAGGGCAGGACCTGGTGTTCAAGGTGGCCATTTTGGCGGTGCACCCGGCGCCTGGCGCGGTACAGTAAGGTGGCCTTTTCAATAGAGCTGGCTAATCCGCGCGGGTTTTGCGCAGGCGTTGACAGGGCCATTGAAATCGTCGACCGCGCGATTGATGTGTTTGGCGCACCGATTTATGTCCGTCACGAAGTGGTCCACAACCGATACGTGGTCGATGGTCTGCGCGAACGTGGTGCGGTCTTTGTGGATGAGTTGCACGAGGTACCGGACGACAGCACTGTCATCTTTAGCGCCCACGGTGTCAGCTCAGCCGTTGAAGCCGAAGCCAGCGCCCGCGGCCTTAATGTTTTTGACGCCACCTGCCCCCTAGTCACCAAGGTGCACATGGAAGTGGCGCGCTACGCCCACGCCGGGACCGAATGCGTTTTGATCGGCCACGCCGGTCACCCCGAAGTCGAGGGCACGCTGGGCCGTTACGATACACGCCACGGCGGCTCAATCTACTTGGTCGAAACACCCGACGATGCGCGGGCGTTGAAGCCGCGCGACCCCAGTCAGCTTGCCTACGTGACGCAAACCACCTTAAGCATGGATGACACCGCCGAGGTGATCGACGCCTTGCGCGACACCTTTGCCGATATTGTCGGGCCGCGCCGGGACGACATCTGCTACGCCACCCAAAACCGTCAGGACGCCGTGCGCGGGCTGGCCGGTCAGAACGACCTGGTATTGGTGGTCGGCAGTGTTAATAGCTCAAACTCAAACCGGTTACGCGAGCTGTCAGAACGCGAGGGGACCCCTGCGTACCTGATCGATGATGCGGCCGATTTGTCCCCGGCCTGGCTTGACGGGTGCGCTAGCGTGGGCGTGACTGCCGGCGCATCCGCCCCGGAAGTGTTAGTCCGGGGGGTGATTGAACGACTGCAATCCCTTGGCGGCACAGGCGTAACCGAGCTGGACGGTCGCCCTGAAAACATCACCTTTAATCTACCCCGTGAGCTTCGGATTATTGACGCCACGTAATGTGAACGGGCGCGCCTTTTCTCGGGCGCGCCGTCCGTTCGGTCGTCACAACTGACCGTTCGTCCAATCTCACCACCCTAGGCTCGCCACATCAACCACCCTTGTTATCCATTTGTGTGAGGGTGTCGCGCCATGCTCCGCCGACAGGGTTTTAGTCTTATTGAACTGCTGGTTGCTGTTGCAGTACTGAGCATCGTGTTGGCGATGGCGGTACCTAGCCTCAGCCAAACCCGGCGCAGCAATGAGGTCAAAACCGTGCAGTCCCAACTGCTCAATGATTTAACCCGCGCCCGCGGCGAAGCCATCACCCGTGGCAATCAGGTGTCTCTGTGTGCGTCGTCCGACGGCCTGCACTGCGACGGCGTTTGGGGCGGATGGTTGACCTTCGAAGGCGCCGTTCCGGCCTCAACCACAGCCATCGCGCAACCGTTGTCAGTGGTGTCGATTGCCGGCCTTGCGGTGTCCGCCACGGCCACGCAGGTGACCTTCGCCGGCTGGGGTGCGGCTGATGCGGCCATGGAAGCCACTTTGTGTGACAGCGACGCCGACCCCGTAACCACCCGAGCGGTGCAGGTCTCGGCCCTCGGCCGGGCGCGGTCGTCGGTGGATGCGAACGCCGATGCCGTCCATGAATCGCCAACAACGGGCGTGGCCCTGACATGCAGCTAGCCCGCGGCATTAGCCTCGTCGAGGTTCTGGTGTCCCTGCTGATTCTAAGCCTTGGGCTGCTGGGCTTCGCCAGCCTTCAGGCGGCCAATTTGAACCTGGGTAATGAAGCCTGGTTGCGCTCCCAAGCCACGGTGCTGGCATCGGACATGATTGATCGGGTGCGCGGCAATTCGGCCTCATTCGAAGCCGGCCATTACGACCATGCATTTGCCAGCACGCCTTCGTCGGCCAACGACTGCACGGCGGTGGATTGCAACCCGGTTCAGTTGGCTGCGTATGACCTCAGTGAATGGCTCGGGCACCTGGCGGCACAGTTACCCTCGGGCGAAGGCCAGATTCAACGCAACACTGCCGGGGCATCCACCGAATTGGTGGTCGCCGTGCGCTGGTTTGACCGCGGCCAACAGACCACCCAAACCCTCACCATGCGGGCTCAACCATGAAGCGCGGTTTCTCGTTGGTCGAACTGATGATTGCCCTGTTGATTGGCAGCATTCTAATGGCGGGTGTGTTCACCGTGTTGGTGGGGGCGAAACAGGCCTACCGTGTTCAGGACGAGCTCAGTCGCACCCAAGAAAACGCCCGGTTCGCGGCTGAGTTTATTGCCCGCGACCTTCGTATGGCCGGTTTTCGGGGCTGCCGTCCCAGTTTGCCCGTGACACCCATGATCAACAGTGCGACGGACTGGCGTTACGACCTAACAACCCCGATTCAGGGCTTTCAGGGCGTCAGCTCGTACCCGCCTGAGTTTGACGACAGCGCGTCGGTGCCTGCGTTTTCCAGTGCCAATCATGACCCTGATGCTTTGGTCGTCGTTCGTGTCGATGCGGATAACACGCGGGGCATCAACAACGAATCCGCCGGACTGTTGACGCTCAATGCGACGCATGACTATCCGCTGGGGCAAGTCATGGTGGCGTCGACCTGCGACGCCATGACGGTGTTTCAGGTTTCCAGCAACGCCGCGGGCACCACTGCCTTGGCTCACGATGTATCAGGCTCGATGACCCCCGGTAACTGCGCCAACCGACTGGGCGGGGATTGCGCTTCGCCGTCACCGGGAGCCTTCGATCAAGGGGGCGTGGTCATGCCAGTCATCAGCCGGGCCTACTACCTGGCCACCGGCCTCGGGGGTGTGCCTGGGCTTTACCGTGTGGGGGTGGGGCCCAGTGGCAGTGTGACCCGCGACGAGCTGGTGCCGGGCATTGAGGATATGCGGATCTGGTTCGGCCAGGATTCGGACGGTGACGGCGTTGTGAACCGCTGGCGCCGCGCCGGCGACGCCGGGCTCGATTTTTCAGAGGTCACCAGCGCCCGTGTTGAAATGCTGCTGCGCACATTGCAGGCGCCCGACGGCGAGGTAAAGGACTATGCCTTCGCTGGCACCACGGTGACGCCGTCCGACGGCCACGTGCGGCGCTCGTTTGTGACCACGATTAACCTAAGGAACCGATCATGATTCGCCAGCGCGGTGGGGTGCTAATCGCCAGTTTGGTGGTGCTTATGTTGCTGAGCCTGATTGGCTTATCCGGTGCCGGCTCGACCACCTTAGAAGAACGCATGGCTGGCAACTTCCGTGACCAGCGCGTTGCCTTCGAAGCGGCAGAAACCGCGTTGGCCGCCGCCGAGCGCTGGGTCGAAAGCCAAGCCTTAGCGCCGATAACCGGGCCGGGCACCGCGTGTTTTGGAAGCGACTGTTTTGACAGTAGCTGCACCAACGGCCTGTGCTTCCACGGCACCCTCAGCGGCGCGCTGGCCAGTGAGTGCCGGCACAGCCCGCCTGTGCCTGGCGTTCATGCCCGTGACAATGCGCTTGATGTCTGGGGCAATCCTGATCGACATCGGACCCTGGCTTCGGCGGACGAGCTCACGTCATCCCTGGGCGGTTCAACCTACATTGTTGAATTCCTGTGCTACGTCCGCCTTGATCCGCTGGCGCCGCCGTCGGCTGATGCCCACGGCAGTGCAGGATTTTTCCGCGACCACGGCGAGATGTTTCGCATCACCGCCATGGGCGTTGGCGCGACGCCGAACGCCCGTGCCGTCGTTCAATCAACCTATCGCAAGGTGCGCTGATGAAATGGTGTGTGGCACTACCCCTGTTAGCGACGGCCTGCTCCGTTCACGCCAATTTATCGCGTGACTATCAGGGCTTGCCGGCAGTGCTGTCCGGCGCCGGCACGCCGGTGGTTATGTTGGCGATGAGCCAGGATCACCAGCTGTTCTACAAAGCCTACACCGACTGGGATGACCTCGACGGCGACGCCCATGGACTGCCTGAAACGACCTATGTCCACAGTGTCGAGTATTTTGGCTATTTCGACTCCGGTAAGTGTTACACCTACGACACCGGTGACGACCTCTTTGTGCCGGTTCGGGTGACCGACGACGGGTACTGCGGTGGCACCGGGGAATGGGCCGGAAACTTTTTGAACTGGGGCACCACGACCCGAATTGATGCGGTGCGCAAAATTCTATACGGCGGGGCTCGCGTCGCGCCCTCCGGCAGCGACTGGAAAGCGGAGCATGCGTGGGCGTCGAGCGACGGCAGTCTGCCCACGCGAACCGTGCTCGAGCGCGCTTATCTACCCAACGATGCCCACAGCTTCGCCAAGTACTACCCGGGGCAGCTGATTGACGGCACTAACGACATTCGGCTGTTAACCCCTTTCAATACGCCGCTGACGGGCGACGCTCGGGATCGGGGTATCACCCTGTGCAACACCACCCGGCCGATCAACGCCTCGTCGAATAATCAGTGGGTTTCCAGCAACGTAACTGCGCCGCCGCAGGTGCGTGCGGTCAGCGGTAACCGCAGTCTATGGGCGGCCAACGAGCGCTGGCAGTGCCTATGGAATGACGAGCGTAGCGGCGTCAGCAATTCCAATGACGCGTCTATCTCGGGTATTGATGCGTATTCCACGTCCCCCTCCCAGTCCAGCGGGCTGGGGTTCGGCTATGCCGGAGCCACCAGCAGCCAAGGCAATTACGTCGTCCGCGTCCAGGTCTGCGCTGCCGGTTTGATTGGGAACGAAAACTGCAAACAGTACCCCGACGGCACCCTCAAACCCGTGGGGTTGATCCAACAATACGGTGATGATGATCGGGTATGGTTTGGGTTGATGACGGGCTCGTATCGAGCCAATAAGTCCGGCGGCGTGCTGCGAAAAAACCCAGGCAGCCTCGCGGACGAAGTTGATATCGGGGGCGATGGCCGGTTTTTGCCAGCCCCGGGCGCCGGCAACATCGTCGCCACCTTGGATGCCCTGAGGCCGGTTGGCTACAACCATTCCGACGGGCGCTACAACGACCGCGATAACTGCTCGTGGGGACTAAACAGCTTCAACAACGACCGTTGTCGCAACTGGGGAAACCCGCTGTCCGAGATTGTGCTGGAGTGCTACCGCTATTTGGCTGGCAACCCGTCGCCGACGCCGGCCTTCGCCGCGGACGACTCAGGCTTGCCGTTTTTGAACAGCGATAGCCCGCTGAACAACCTGATCAGCGCGACCTGGACTGATCCACTGGCCTCGACCAACAGCTGCGCAAAACTCAACGTCATCGCATTCAATGCCTCCACCAGCTCTTACGACACTGATGAGCTGGCCGGCGTAAGCGACTTGGGAACCACCGACAGTGCCGATACCCTGACCGATCGTGTCGGGGCGGGCGAGGGCATCCACGGGCAACTGGCCTTTGTTGGCCGGGTCGACGGTGATACCGACGAGCTGTGCACGCCCAAGCTGATCACCAGCCTCAGCGAAGTCGAGGGTACCTGCCCGGATGCACCGCGGTTGGGTGGCGGGTATCACATTGCCGGGCTGGCCCACCATGTCAACACAACGGATTTGCGCCCGGCCATCAGCCCAAGCAACGACCCGTTTCCCGGAGAACAAAGCATTACCACCTATGGCGTCGCATTGACGCCGACCCTTCCAAACGTGCGCATTCCCGTACCCGGTAGCAGCGGTCAGTTCGTGCGTCTGTTGCCGGCTTGTTACAACGAAGACGTCGGCGGCAACTGCGGCCTGGTCGATTTCAAGATTACCCAGGCTCATAGCGAAGTGGCGGGGGTTGGCACGGGCGCGTTCTACGTTAATTGGGAGGACTCTGAGCAAGGGGGTGACTATGACCAGGACATGAGCGGCGTGGTGAGCTACGAAATTACGGCGACCCAAATTCAAGTCACCACCGATGTGTTTGCCGAGTCGACGATCTATGACATGGGCTTTGGCTTTGTGATCTCCGGCACCACCCAGGACGGATTCCACGCCTACAGCGGCATCGAGGGTTTCACCTGGACCAACCCGGCAGGGGCACTGGGCTGCAACAACTGTCAGCGCAGCAATGGGCCGGCATCGCACACCTTTACCCTGGGCACGGCCACCACGCAGTTGCTCGAGCAGCCCCTGTATTACGCCGCTAAGTGGGGCGGATTCACCGACAGCGACGGTGATGGCACCCCAAACCTGCAGCCAGAGTGGGACCGACGTGACAACACTGACGGTGGTTTCAACCCCGATGGTGTGCCGGATAACTATTTCCTGGCCATTAACCCAACGCAATTGAACGCCCAGCTCGGACTCGTGCTTGAGGACATCATCAACCGAACCGCCGCCGGTACAGGCGGCGCCGTGGTCGCCAACTCCGTCAGTGGATTAGGCGCGGTGTATCAGGCGCTCTATCAGCCGCAGTTCAAAAGCGGCAATGAGTCGTTGGCCTGGGTTGGCTTGGTGCATGCGCTCTTCATTGATGATAACGGCCGGTTACGCGAAGACGGCGACGGCGACGGTGCCCTGGGGGATTACAGTGCTGACCCAGTGGTTCAGATCGCCTACGATGCGCTCAGCGATCAAACACTGGTAACGCGCTATCAATCCAGTGACGGTGGAGCCAGCCTGACCCAAGACGGCGATCCGGTGCCGCTAGATCAGCTGCGGCCCATTTGGAATGCGCGGGATCGCCTTGCCACTCTGGACTCGCCACAGGCACAGCGTAACTATTCCAGCGTCGCCGATAGCCGTCGCTACATCATTACCGCCGGCCCCAATGCCAGCGGCACGATCGGGTCCGATGAGGTGCAACCCTTTTCCGTGGCGACCTTTCGCGACGACCTGGCGATGCGCCGGGCGTTGGACTTGCCATCCTCAATTGCCCGCAACCGTTTTGTCCGCTGGATCCGAGGCGAGGAAGACGATGCCTTCCGTTCGCGCACCGCTGAGTTCCTGTCGGACAACCCTGGCCAGGAAGTCTGGCGCCTTGGCGACGTTATTCACTCGACCCCAACGCCGGTCGGCGCGCCCAATGCGGGTTACGACGCCCGTTTTGGTGATACCAGCTACCTTAATTTCAAAAGCCAGTACAAAGATCGCCGAACGGTGGTCTACGTGGGGGCGAATGACGGCATGCTGCACGCCTTCAACGGCGGATTCTGGAACGAGGGCGATAAGCGCTTTGATCTGCAATCGGACGCCGAGACCGAGACGCAGCATCCGCTGGGTAGCGAACTCTGGGCCTATGTTCCGTTTAATCTACTGCCTCACCTAAAGTGGCTTGTTGAGGAAGACTACCCCCACGTTTACTACGTTGACGGGCGCCCGCTGACCTTTGACGCCCGTGTGTTTGACGCGACGGATCCAGATCACCCGGGCGGCTGGGGAACGGTTTTGGCCGTGACCTATCGATTCGGCGGAGGCGCGTATTGGATTGATTGGGACGGTACCGGCGGCAATGGGCCTGGCGGCACCGACGAGGAATGGCGCGCGCGCTCGTCTATGGTCCTGTTTGACATTACCAACCCCGAAGAGCCGCCCCAGTTGATGGCCGAATTAACCGACGGGCAGCTCGATGACTTCTTTTTCACCACGGCTCAGCCCACGCTGTTAAGTGCCACCGCACCGGGCACCGACAACGACTGGGACAATCCCAGTCTGAATGAATGGAAGCTGGCGCTGGGTTCCGGCCCGGACTCCATGGCCAGCGCCACGCGGGGTGGCGATGCTCACCTGTACATATTTGACCTCAATGACCTCGACTTTGACGGCGGCTATGCCCCCCTCACGCTCGACAATGCCGCTCAAAGCTTTGTCGGTGATGGTGTGGCAGGCGACTGGGATGCAGATGGGCAGGCCGATGCGCTCTATCTCGGCGTGACCGGCGGCACGGCCGCGTCGCCCTCGGGCTCCATTCGCCGGCTGATCCCGAACTGGACGGCGGAGTCGTGGACTCAGTCGACGCTCTTGGAATCACAAACGGGTCAGGGATTCAGCGCCGCGCCGCGCTTGGCCACGGACAGCATTGGGCAGCACTGGGTACTGGCGGGTTCCGGGCGGCTTTTCGTCTCCTCGGATAACCAAAGCTCAACCACCCAAGCGTTTTATGGGCTTAAAGAGTCCGGTTCCGCCGCGACGGCGCTGGTCGATGTGACCGGTGTGGATATTGATAACGATGGCGTGATCTCACCCGTCGACTTCGAGGTTGACGGGGCCCAGGTCACAGATCTGGATCAACTGAACGCTGCTGTGTCGGATGCGGATGGCTGGAAGCGGAGCCTGACGGCCCAGTCGCCATCGCCCTCAGGGCGCGTGGTCGAACCGGCTGCGGTACTGGAATCCTTGGTGCTGTTTTCTGAATACATTCCAGACGGTGCGCTGTGCCAGCCCAGCGGCAGCTCGCGCTTATGGGGGCTGGACTTCAGCAATGGCGTGCGCGCTTTGGATGCAGGGCTGGTGGTGGGCGAGGGCGACGAGCAATCGATCGTGTCGAGCGTGGTGATCACCGCAGGCTTGGCTTTCAGCCCGCTTATCCACGAGTCCACGGGCGAATTTGGCGGTAACCAAGTGATCGTGGCGGATGACAAGGGTGGGTACACCTTGCAGGCCGTTACCTTACCCAGCTTACAAGGAGGGCGAGAGTCGTGGCGTCAAATTCAGTGGTAGTCACTCGCGGTTTTAGCTTGATTGAGCTGCTGGTAGCCCTGGCCATGATCGGTGTACTGACCGCCATGGCCATCCCGAACTATCAAGACTATGTGTTGCGCTCAACCCGCAGTGACGCCCAGATCGCCTTGGTGCAACTGGCCCAGCAACAAGAACGCTACCATTCGGTCAACAACACCTACGCCACCACCCTGGCCCAGCTCGGAGCCACCGCCGCCAGTCCCGAGGGCGCCTATAGCCTGACGCTGGCCAATCCCAGCTGCACCACATCGGGTTACACCGGCTGCTTTATCGTGACCGCAACACCGGCGGGGCAGCAAGCGGCGGATGCGGCCTGCGCCACTCTAACGCTTGATCAGAGCGGTTTGCGCGGTGCCACGGGCACCGATGCGTCTGAGTGCTGGCCTTAACGGCTGCAGTCTATCGCCCGGCCTTGTCCTGTTTCATGTATGCCGTCATGGTTGCTGTCGAGACTGCGCCTGAGGCGGCCGGCACGCGATAGCGTCAGGCCTCGTGGCGCGGCGTAAGGGGGCACGCAAATCCACAGGCTACCGTTGCTAGCGCCGCCGTCAGGGGTGAATACCAAAGGTAGCTGGCGAAAGCCGCGCCACTGGGCGTGGGGCGCATTAACCCGTTGCAGCGCCGCGCCCTGGCTGTCCGTTAACGTCCATACCCCAGCGCTTCGATCAATGGTCACCGGCTGATGACTGAACACGGCGCTGGCCCGGGCCAGCATAAAGAGCTGGGTTAAACTGGCCTGTTGCTGATGGGTTCGGATGCGTTCCATGGCCCCCGCACCGCCGGATGCGGCCGTGGTGGCCAACAACGCAATCAATGCCACAACCACCAAGGATTCCAGTAAACTGAAGCCAGCATTTTTTCTCATGCCTGATGGTGACGGCACGGGCGCCGCGACAGGCTCCCTGGTCGACCCGGTTCGTCAGGTTTTTCGGAGACGTCGGTCAGTTCATGTCCAATCTAACTATTCACCTTGCCCAACCTGAATTTCGTCTGGGCAACCTCGAGTTTCAAGCCACTCACCTGATCGAGATTGCGACCGCAGCCGCTGCCGATGGTGCGGACTTGGTGGTGTTCCCCGAACTCTGGTTGCCCGGGTATCCGGCGCAGGACCTGTTGTACCGCGCGGATCTGTTGCCCCGCATCCAGCAAGCCATCGACCGGATCGCGCGTGAATTGGCCTCCGTCACCGCGGTGGTTGTGGGTTATCCGCGACCGGCCCCGGCGTTGGCCGCTCAGGACCCCGAGGGCTATGCGCGACCTAACCTTTACAACGTGATCGGCTTAATTGCCGGTGGCGAAGTGGTCGCCGAGCACCGCAAACGCGCTTTGCCCAATTATGAAGTCTTCGACGAGCGGCGCTATTTTCAGCCTGGCGACAGTGCGACGGTGGTGAATTTCAAAGGGCACAACCTTGGCCTGTTGGTGTGCGAGGACATCTGGGTCGAGTCGGTTTTAAACGACACCCTGGCGGCGGGCGCCGAGCTTATCGTTGCCGCCAATGCGTCCCCATACCACCGCGGCAAGTGGCAGCAACGCGGCAGCGCGCTGTCCGCGATGGCCAAAGCCCATGGCGTACCCATCCTGTACGCCAATGCGGTCGGTGGCCAGGACGATTTGATTTTCGACGGCGACTCCCAGGCCTATGACGCCACTGGCCGGTGTGTGGCCCGGGCGGGTCTGTTTGAGCCGGCGTGTTTGATGACTGTGTTCGACGGCAAGCAGCTCACATCCAATGACGGTGTTGCAGATGCGCCGGATAGCTGGGGCGAGGTGTACGACGCCCTGGTGGTCGGGACGCGCGACTACATCAACAAAAACGGCTTCCCCGGCGTCATCTTGGGCCTCTCAGGCGGTATTGATTCTGCGTTAACGCTGGCCGTGGCGGTGGATGCCTTAGGGGCGGATCGTGTCGGTGCGGTGATGATGCCGTTTGATTACACCAGCGACATTTCTAAGCACGATGCGGCCGAGCAGGCCAGGACTCAGGGCGTCGACTATCAGAGCTTGCCCATCAGTGGTCCGGTCAATGCGTTTCTAGACACGCTGTCGGGTGCACTGGGCGACGGGCCCTTGGGCACCACCCAGGAAAATTTGCAAAGTCGATCGCGCGGCGTGTTGCTGATGGCGATGTCGAACTTTGGCGGCCGCTTGGTGCTGACGACGGGGAATAAAAGCGAATTGGCTGTGGGTTATGCGACCCTCTATGGCGACATGGCCGGCGGCTACAATGTGCTCCGCGATGTGCCAAAAACCTGGGTGTTTGAACTGTCTAAATACCGCAATACACGCGGCCAGGTCATTCCCGAGCGCGTGATTACACGCCCGCCGTCGGCTGAGCTGGCGCCGGACCAAGTCGACACGGACTCGCTTCCGGACTACCCGGTGTTGGATGCCATATTGGCGGCCTACTTGGATGAGCAACAAAGCCAGCAGCAGATCATTGATGCCGGCTTTGACGAAGCTGAGGTTCGGCGCGTGGTGCGCCTGGTGAACATTGCAGAGTACAAGCGCCGCCAGGGTGCGCCGGGACCGCGGATCACGCCGCGATCATTTAACTACGATCGCCGCGTGCCCATCACCCAAGGCTGGGACCGAGCCTAGAAGAAGGTTTCCGTGCCAGCGCTACGCCCGCTTCGGGGTTCACGTACGTTGGCATTGGGTACCAAGGTTTGCTCCGGCAACAGCGCATCGTTGGCGCGGCGTGCCTCAGTAAACAGCGCGAGTTTCTCTCCAAGATTCCCCTGCTCACCAAACAAGCCAAAGCTCATGCGCGCGGTCAGGGTAGGCGGTGTCGGTTCGAGCGCTATCGGGAAGCCGTAGCCCGCGTCCGTTTCAACCACGTACTGCGGGTAGTTGTTGGCCAAGGTTTTCAGCGCCCGCTGAGCGAGTTCTTCTTCACCCAAGGCCCGTGCGGACAAGGCTTTGACCAGCAACGCGTCAATCACCGCAGATGATGAGGGGAAGTTGTCGATCACTACACTGGCGCGGTTTGCAGCGGCGACCCAGGCACCGCGATCCACATAGAAGGTGGCGACTTCAATTTCACGCTCTGCCAGCCGCTGACGTGTGTAAATCAACCGCAGGCGCGAGTCCGTTACGTACGGACTGTCCGGGTATTCTTGAATCAGACGTCGGAAGTCCGCCGAGGCCAGCAAAAGCGACGACGGGTCGCGGTTGTAATTGTTACCCGGCAGGTAACGTGACACCACGGTAAAGCCCTCTTGGAAGCTGGCGATGCCCTTCAAATAGAGCGCGTAATCCGCGTCCGGGTCTTCCGGGTTTAAGCGCAAAAAGCGATCAGCGGCGGCCCTGGACAGCGGCTCGTTGCCTTGCTTCAGGTAGCTGTAGATCAGCCACAGCTGGCTATTGCGCGCATAGGGCCCAAACGGGAAGCGGCTGTCGACTTCTTCGAGCGCTGCAATCGCTTGATCCCATCGCGCCGCACCGTGCCGCTGAATCGGATTGAGCAAAAGACCAAGCCATTGTCGAGCTTGAAACAGATAAAGCGGCGCAAGAACTCGTCGCGCCGCGTGCGGGTATTTTGGTTGAGCAGCTTGTCGCCGAAGGCGATGTCGCAACGATTGGCCAGACAATTGCGCGCCTTGGCGAGAGCGATAGCGGCGCCCCGAAAGGCCCTGCCGCCAAAGGCGCAGGCGATGAAGGCGGAGCGGTTTTGCCGAAGGCAAAGAAGCGAATACGTAATGCCGTCGCGCGAATCGCTCTTACAGGAGCCTGGGATCGAGGTTGACTTTGCTTCGGTCGCCATCGACCAATTCCAGCACCCTACGCAAGGTAAACCCAAACCCCAGACCTCCGATCAAAACCCTTTGTTTGCCCGATCTCTTTC
>CAKZQE010000200.1 GCA_937139465.1 uncultured Gammaproteobacteria bacterium | reverse complement strand
CCGGTGACGGGTCAGTCAAGTCATCCGCAGGCACGTATACGGCCTGGATTGACGTGATAGAGCCGGTCTTGGTTGAGGTGATGCGCTCTTGAAGAACACCCATCTCTTCCGCCAGTGTTGGCTGGTAACCTACCGCAGAAGGCATACGACCCAAGAGTGCAGATACTTCGGTACCCGCCAGTGTGTAACGGTAGATGTTGTCGACGAACAACAGAACGTCACGACCTTCGTCACGGAACTGCTCAGCCATTGTCAGACCAGTCAGTGCTACGCGCAGACGGTTTCCAGGCGGCTCGTTCATCTGACCGTAGACCAAGGATACCTTGTCGATAACGTTTGAATCCGTCATCTCATGGTAGAAGTCGTTACCCTCACGAGTACGCTCACCAACACCGGCAAATACCGAGTAGCCAGAGTGCTCGATCGCGATGTTACGGATCAGCTCCATCATGTTGACGGTTTTACCAACACCCGCACCACCGAACAGACCGACTTTACCGCCCTTAGCGAAGGGGGCAACCAAGTCGATTACCTTAATACCTGTTTCCAGGATCTCGGCGCTCGCAGCCTGATCAGCAAAGCTCGGTGCTTTACGGTGAATCGGCATACGGCTTTCTTCGCCGATGTCGCCTTTTTCGTCGATGGGCTGTCCCAGGACGTCCATGATGCGGCCCAAGGTCTTGGTGCCCACGGGTACGCTGATCGGCGCGCCTGTGTTGGCGGCTTCAGCGCCACGCGTCAGACCTTCGGTTGAACCCATGGCGATCGCGCGAACGATGCCGTCGCCCAGCTGCTGCTGGACTTCCAGTGTCAGGCCAACGCTTGCGACGTTTAATGCGTCGTAAACCTTCGGCACGGCGCTACGGGGGAACTCAACGTCCACGACCGCGCCGATGATCTGAACAATTTTACCACTGCTCATTTTGTTTCTCCTTTACGACGACCGGGCCTACAAGGCCGCGGCACCGCCGACAATTTCCGAAATCTCTTGGGTGATCGCTGCTTGACGTGCTTTGTTGTACACCAAGTTCAGGTCACGAATCAGGTCACCAGCGTTATCAGT
>CAKZQE010000199.1 GCA_937139465.1 uncultured Gammaproteobacteria bacterium | reverse complement strand
CGCGCACCGGCGGCTATTTTCGATAATGGCCTGGCCCACGCGCCGGTCAGCATTTGGAAGCGCGAGCAGCCTGCACACAGGGCCGATGATGCGACCAATGCCTGGTTCAGTGCGCAGCTTGGCAAGCCCGCTGTGCTCTGGCGTTTGGTGCCGGACTCGGCCCTGCACTTTGGTGATTCGCAGCCCGTCATGGTGCTGAACCAGGCCACCGCCGATGCCATCGCCGCGGCACTGGGACGGCCTTTCGGCCCGGCTCAGCTGCGACCGAATATCGTGCTCTCTCAGGGCGAGGCCTTTGCCGAGGCTAGCCTCGGTACCTTGACGTTCGGCGACCTGGTGCTGGAGCCGGTGGAGCCCTGCACTCGCTGCAAGATGATCAACCTCACCCCAGGGGCGGACCGGTACCCAGACGAGCTTGACGTGTCGCGCGTGCTGAAAGGCATGGACGTCGATTTTGTTGCCGGTATGCATTACCGCGTGGCGGTGCCGGGTACGCTGTCGCTTTGAGTGACTGGCAGTCCCAGCTCGCCGACGGGTTTCGCAGTGGCGCTGAATTGCTCGCGCATTTGGGGTTGCCCGAGCAGGGCATGAGCGCCGCTGCGCAGGCGGACTTTGCGACCCGCGTGCCTCGCCACTTTGCCTCGCTAATGACTCCGGGCGATCTTTCAGATCCGCTGTTGCGCCAGGTCCTGCCGGTTGCCGACGAGGTCCAGGCAGTCGACGGTTTTGGGCCTGATCCGCTGGGCGAGCAGCAAAATGCAGCCCCGGGCGTGCTGCACAAATACGGTTCGCGGGCTTTGCTGATTTTGCGCGGTGGGTGCGCGGTTAACTGCCGTTACTGCTTTCGCCGCTCGTTCCCCTATGCTGAGCTGTCCTGGTCCGCGCGCACCCAAGCCGATGCCCTTGCGTATCTGGCGTCGGACCCTGCGATTAACGAAGTGATTTTCTCAGGCGGCGACCCATTGATGGCCAGTGACGACGCGCTGGCCGACTTGGTGACGGCCTTGGCCGGTATTGCGCACATCAAGCGGATTCGTGTTCACAGCCGACTGCCAGTGGTGATCCCACAGCGGCTGACGCCTGGTTTGCACGCAGCGCTGACCGGGTCGCGCCTGAAGCCGGTGTTGGTACTGCACACCAATCACGCCCGTGAAATCAGCCCCGCATTGTCCCGCCACCTCGAACCATTTGTGCGCGACATGCCGGTGCTAAATCAGGCCGTACTTTTGCGCGGGGTCAATGATTCGGCCGAAACCTTGGCGGATTTGAGCGAAGGGCTGTTCGACGCGCGCATTCAGCCGTATTACTTGTTCCTGCTGGACCGTGTTCAGGGGGCCGCGCACTTTGAAGTCAGCGAAACCGAGGCGAAAGCCATCTATGCTGACCTCCAGGCTCGTTTGCCTGGGTTTTTAGTGCCGCGCCTGGCCCGGGAAATTCCTAATCGACCGAATAAGACGTTGTTATGACCGAAGGATCCTTGCTTAGCCTGTGGATCGCCGGGGCGCTGGTTGCCGGCACCTTGGTGCGCATGGCGCAACTACCGCCGCTGGTGGGCTTTTTGATTGCCGGTGTGGTCGGTGTTCAGCTTGGCGCGCCGACGCCCCATGCCTCGTTTGAATTGATGGCAGAGCTGGGGGTTGAGCTGCTGCTGTTTACGATCGGGCTAAAGATTCGCTTGTCCGAGCTGCTGCGGCCGCTGATCTTGAGCACGGGACTTGCGCACATTGGTCTGTTTGCTCTGGTGATGATGCCGGTGGTGATCTGGTTTCAGCCGGACAATCCGGTGGCGTGGATTCTGGCGGTGGGGCTGACCTTTAGCTCGACCGTGATGGCCGCGAAGGTGCTGGAAGCTCGACGTGAAACCCGGGCCTTTCATGGGCGGCTGACGGTCGGCTTGCTGGTGATGCAGGACGTGGTGGCGGTGGTGTTGCTGGGTGTGCTGGCCGGTGAAGCCCCGAGCTATTGGGCCTTTGGGTTGCTGGCGCTGCCCTTGTTGCGGCCCGTGTTAATGGGCTGGCTGGACCGCCTTGGTGACGGTGAGCTGGTGGTGCTTGGCGGAGCGGTGCTGGCGCTGGTGGTGGGCGGTGCGTTGTTCCGTTTCCTTGGCCTATCGGGTGAGCTCGGCGCGCTGGTCATGGGGACGCTGCTGGCCGGCCACGTCCGGGCCAAGCAACTGGCGGACAACCTGTGGGCGTTCCGTGAGCTGATGCTGGTTGGTTTCTTCTTGATGGTGGGCACCCAGGTCACGCTGGATTGGCAGGTGCTGGAATTGGTCGCGGTGCTGACGCTGTTGTTACCGCTAAAGGCGGCGCTTTGGGTGCTGGTGCTGTGCCGCGCCAAGCTTCGCTCCTACACCGGCTTTTTGGCCGGTGCCAACCTGTTCACCTACTCCGAATTTGCCCTGGTGGTGGCCAGCGGCGCCCTGGCTGCGGGCTTAATCGATGACCGCTGGATGGGGGCCTTGGCGCTGAGCGTCGTGGTCAGCTTTGTGCTGGCGGCGCCGCTGGCGCGCTACGCCCACCGTCTGTTTGAGCGCTGGGAGAAGCCGCTGTCGACCTTGCAGCGTGCCGAACAACACCCAGATGATCAGCCGATTAGTATCGGCTCGGCGCGGGTCCTGGTGATGGGAATGGGCCGTATCGGCACCGGCGCGTATTTATACCTGCGCGAGCGCGGCGTGGCGGTGGTGGGGCTGGATGCGGACCCGACCAAGATGAGCGCGCATGTGAAGGCCGGCCGGCGGGTCCTGTTCGCAGACGCCGAAGACCCCGCGCTGTGGCGCACGCTGAACCTGGATGGGGTGCAAATGGTGCTGCTGGCGATGCCCGACGCCAGTGCCCAGGAGCACTGCACAATTCAGTTACGCAAACTCGGCTTTCAAGGTTTGGTGGTGTCCGGCACTCGGCGCAAGGCGGCGATTGCGGCCATTGAGGCCGCCGGCTGCGACATGGTGTTTGATGTCGCCGACGCGGCCGGCGTCGGGTTGGGCGAGCGCGCCTGGGAGCAGCTGGGCAAGCCGGCATGAGTGCCGCCTGGGTCATGTTGGTGGGCATTGCGCTGGCCTGGGGCACCTCGTTTGCGGCCATGGAAGTGGCCCTGGAAGGCGCAGGCCCCCTTGCCATCATGGCGGCTCGGCTGGTGATTGGCGCACTTTGCGTGTCGTTGGCGGCGCTGGTGATGCGCGTAGGTCGGCCCATGCTGTCGGCCTGGTGGCAATACCTCGGCGTGGCTGCCATCGGCAACTGCATTCCGTTTTTCCTGATTCCCTGGGGCCAGCAAGCCGTTTCGTCGTCGGTGGCGGGGGCCATTATGGGCACGATGCCGCTGGTGACGGCGGCGCTGGCGACGGCGGTAGGCATTGAACGCTTGGCCCGGCGCCAGTGGGGCGGCCTCGCTGTCGGTTTTGTCGGCCTGTTGGTGTTGGCCCAGTCCCAAACCCAGTTCAGCGGCGCCTTGACCGGTGCCGTGGCGATCTTTGGCGCCGTGGTCTGCTACGCGCTCAGTACGCTGTTTGCGCGGATCGGCCCTGATCACAATCCGGTTCGAGCGGCGTCGGCGACCTTGACGTTGGCAGGGTTGATGGGGTGTGTGGCGTTTGGCGTGTCGGATGAGCCGCGGCCGACTCTGGCGGCTGGCACGGCGCTAACGCTCGTGTATCTGGGGGTGTTGCCGACTGGGCTGGCGGTGGTGCTCTATTTCAAGGTCGTCAAACTTCGAGGCCCCGTGTTCTTGTCACAGGTGAACTACATGATTCCCGTCATCGCACTGGTGATCGGGTGGTGGGTGATGCGCGACCCGGTGGTCGTGGCGTTGCCGGTTGGCATCGCACTGGTATTGGCCGGGCTGGGGCTCGCAGGGCGCAAGCCTCCAGCCAGTAGCCCGCGTTAACGGCTGGAGTAATACATCGCCAGGGCTTTGATGGTGCGGTCGTCAAGCGCCACGGCCTGGGACTGCATCAACTTATTCAGGCGTTCACCGGCGCGGTAAGCCTTCAGTTGGGCCTCGATGTACATGGCCTTCTGACCTTTGATGTTGGGGTATTGCGAAGTGCCCGACAGGCCTTCCTCGCCATGACAGGCCATGCATTTTTGCACGTACGCTTGATTGGAGCCGTAGGTCAGCAGTTCGGCGTCGGTTTCAGCCGTGCTGGGCAGGGCGAGCAAAGCGGCGCTGGCGCAGGTGGCCCACGCGATTGATTTAAACAAAGTCATCGTGGCTCCTAACGTAGAGGTTGGTTGGCGTAAAAGCTGGCGAGGTCGAAGATCTCACTGTCGGTCAAATTGACCGCCTGGCCGGCCATGATCGCATTGTTGCGGTAGCCGCTGCGGTAGTGGCGAAGCTGTTCAACCAAGTAGGTGGAGTGTTGCCCGGCGAGGTTGGGGAAGGTCGGGCCAATGCCGATGCCGTCCATGCCGTGGCAGCCTACGCAGCCCTTGACTTGGGCCAGTTCCGAGCCGCTTTCGATGGCTTTTTCGTTGGCCATAGCGCCAACCGAGATCGCAGCAAGTATGGCTGCGGTAAGGATCTGATACTTCACTTATTATTGTCTCCCTGTGTGGGTGTCTGTTGACGTACCCTGATCAGCGCATTCGTTTTTACCCTAAATTTCCGTGGCAGGCAAAATTACCCATTCAGGGTGTCGCGTGCCTGGTTCAGTAACCCCGCCATGTAGTCGTTGCCCCCCTTGTCCGGGTGTAGCTTGCCAATTAGACGGCGGTGCGCGTCGCGCACGGTCTTGGCGTCGGCGTCCTCGGGTACGCCCAAAATTTGCGCGGCTTTGGCTCGGGTCATGGGTCCGTCGGGGACACCGGAGTGGTTGCCGGCAGAGGCGGTGGTGTTACCGGTGAGCTTGTCGGCCATTTGCCGCACCGCGGGCCAAAAGCGCACCACGCTCCAGATCCGCTGAGCCATCGGAATGGCTGCGGCCACCACGGCGAACAGGGCATGCAGCTTGCCCGTGGCCACCAGCCAAAACACCAGCACGCCGCCGCCGATGAGCAGCAACTGCGTTTTGAACTTGGCCCAAATCGGCGTTCGCGTTAGCAAAAACAGCAGAAAGGCCACGGCTAGCAGCGTAATCGGATTCACTCTACGTCCTTTGTGCGGAGGTCTAGTACCTCGGTCACAGCTACACGTCCAAACGGCGCTCGGACGACTATCTTTTAGGATAGCCACAGTTGGCTTCAGTTTTAAGTGGGCAGTTATGTTTCAGCGGCGCGGTTTTACGCTTATCGAAAGCCTCATCGTTATGGCGGTGGCGGCCATCATCTTGTCGGTCGCCGTG
>CAKZQE010000198.1 GCA_937139465.1 uncultured Gammaproteobacteria bacterium | reverse complement strand
CGTCGCGCTTAGCGAGTTGATCGCGACCCCGTGCGAGCCTGAATTCACGCCCATGGGCTTCCGTGATCCGCTGTTTATCCTCTACTCGTCCGGCACCACAGGTGCACCCAAATGCATCATCCACAGCAGCGGCGGCACGCTGGTACAGCTGACCAAAGAGCACCAGCTACACGTGGGCATCGAGCCTGGCGATCGCTTGTTTTACTACACCACCCTGGGCTGGATGATGTGGAACTGGTTGGTCACCGGCCTGGCCAGCGGCGCCACCTTGATGCTGTTTGACGGCTCACCCTTCTACCCGGCGGCCGACTCGTTAGTCACCCTCGCCGAACGCGAAGGCTTTAGCGTATTCGGCACCAGCGCCAAGTATCTCGCGGCCCTTGAAAAGGCCGGTGTGGTACCGCAATCCCTTGGCCAGTTCAGTGACCTCAAAGCGGTGCTATCCACCGGCTCCCCGCTGTCGCATGAAAGCTTCGAATACGTCTATCGCGACTGGAAAGCCGACCTGCTACTTGGGTCAATATCCGGCGGCACCGATATCGTCAGCTGCTTCGTATTAAGCGACCCGACCTCACCGGTCTACGCGGGGCAAATACAGCGCGCGGGCTTGGGCATGGACGTGCAAATTGTCGACGAGCAAGGTGCACGCCTGGGCGCGACCGATGGCAAGGGCGAGCTGATCTGTGCAACCCCATTCCCGTCTATGCCGATCGGCTTCTGGAATGACCCGACGGGGGAGCGCTATCGCGCGGCCTACTTCGACCGCTTCCCGGGTATCTGGGCGCACGGGGACTATGCAGAGCAGACCGCCGAGGGCGGGTACATCATCCACGGCCGCTCGGATGCCACCTTGAATCCTGGCGGTGTGCGAATTGGAACGGCCGAAATTTACCGGCAGGTCGAGCGCATCGAGTCAGTGACCGACTGCCTGGCAATCGGCCAACGTTGGGACGACGACGTTCGGGTCGTGCTGTTTGTCGTACTGCGCGACGGCGTTCAGCTCGATGACGCGCTGCAAGCCACCCTGCGCACGGAAATTCGCACCCACACGACACCGCGGCACGTCCCTGCGCGAATCGTTCAAGTGCCCGAGTTACCGCGTACGCGCAGCGGTAAGCTGGTGGAATTGGCCGTTCGCTCTGTGGTACACAATGAACCGGTAGCGAACACCGAAGCCCTAGCTAACCCCGGGGCCTTGGAATACTTTAAAAATCTGGACGCACTGAAAAACTGATGAGATTTTTGGGACTTTTGGCCGGGCTCACGCTGGCCCTGTCGAGCATGGCCGCTTCGGACCTGCGCGTGTTAATCGACGTTTCCGGCAGCATGAAGGCCAACGACCCAGCGTCCCTGCGCCGCCCGGCAGCAGAGTTAATCGCTCGCCTATTGCCGGCGGAATCCCGCGCCGGCGTGTGGTTATTTGGCACCGATACCCGAGCACTGGTCAATTATGGCAACGTTGATGATGGCTGGCGCAACAGCACACTCTCGCAGGCCCGGTCCATCACCAGCGCTGACCAATTCACCGACATCGAAAACGCCTTGATGATGGGCCTTGCGCCGCCGACCAGCGCTCAGCGTGACTGCCACGTTATTCTGGTCACCGACGGCTTGATTGATTTGCAAGCTGGGGCGGGTGCCATTCGCGAAAGCCGCGCCCGCGTTGAAAGCCAGCTCACGCGCCAAGCTAAGGTTCAGGGCTGTCGCATCCATACGTTGGGATTGTCCAGCAATGCTGACATCGCGTTGCTGTCCCGCCTGGCGCAAGCCACCGGCGGGTTGAGTGCATCGTTATCCGGTGCCGCTGAGCTGATTCCCGTGTTGATCAATGCCCTTGAGATCGCATTGCCGAACAACCAGCTGCCCGTGAACGATGGCCGGTTCATCGTCGACGACTCGGTCCAACAGCAAACCGTGATTGCGCTCAAGGGCGACGGCGACAATCCACCGCTGGTGTTGCAATCCCCCAGCGGGCAGATCATCACGCCAGATTCAGACATCCCGGGCATCGAATACGAAGACACGGAAGGCTACCAGCTCTACCAGATCACCGCTCCCGAACTGGGCGAGTGGAAGGTTCTCGGCAATCAGGCAGACCGGGTGTTTGTGGAATCGCAGCTTGAGTTGGGGTTGCTGGACTTTCCCAGCACCGTCGAGCGCGGACAGCCCATCAACTTGGCCGCCCAAATTGTTCGCAATGGCGAGACCCTGGCCGCCAACGACGACCTCAGCATCAGCGCCCGGCTACTCAAAGACGATGTGGTTATGCACGAACTGACCCTAACACCCGATGCCAAGGGTCACTTCCACGTGCGCTTGCCTGAGCTTGATGAGGGCGAGTACACCGTGGCGATCGAAGCCTCCACCGGGCAGGTGCAGCGGCAGATCGAGCGCTCCTTGCGTGTGATTCCCGAGCAAGCGGCGGCGGCACTGGAATCCAACACCACGCAGGCGATAACCACGTTCAAGCCGCATCAGGCTGAACCCGTTAACGCCGGAGATGCCCGGGCCGAAAAAGCGGTCGCCGCAGAGGACATCAGTCCGGCCCCGGCCACCACGGCCGAGCTGCTGGACTCGCCGGTTATGCAGTCCGGCTTGACCCTGTCGCAGTGGTTGTGGGGGATTGGCGCCCTATTACTGGTATTGATTATCGCGCTGGCGGTGTGGCTGGCACGGGCGGAGACAAAAGCATGACGGCGCTATGGGAAACCCTGCAGGGGCTTGGGTACATCGCGTGCGTGATGTGGTTTATCGCGGCCGTAGCGGGACTGATCCGACCGCAAATACTGAAAAAAACCGACAGAATGGACGTGGTCCGCCTGTGCAGCCTCGGCTTTGTGCTGTCGTTTCTGCTCGTCGCCAACGCCACCTATTTCTTGGGTTGATCCAGCTCACAAAACGAACAGATTGCTCCCGGCGACGCCGGCGTCGACTACGCTATGAGTATGAACCAAGCCGGACTCAAAGCCTTCGCCGATCGCCACTCCCTGACACTCGTGCATGTCGATCAAGGGCGGGCACAGACCGTGAATGCGGGGGAACCGCCCCCCGCTAGTTTGCTGTCCGCCATCGAGCGCGGTTATCAGCACGTCCGCGCCGCCGGTTGGGCGGCATTAAGCCTAGGTCACGACCAACTATGGCTCGCCCTGTCTCCTGCCACCATTAACGCCAACGATGAAACCGCGAGCCTGCGCAAACAGTTACGCTGGATGGATCAAAATGATCGCTTGACCGGACTGATGACCCGCGACGCCCTCACCAACGCACTGGCCGCCGAGGTCGCCAACGGCCAACACCTGTGTATCTACGCCCGGATCCAAGATTTTCGCGATGTTGACGCCATCCAGGGCACGCGCGCGGCCGACATGGTGCTACAGGCCCTCGGTGGCCGCTTGGAGATGCACTGCGCCGAACACGGCGCCCATGCTTGCCGAATCAATGCCGATGCCTTTGTTGTGGTCATGCCACTGTCCACTGACCCTGACACGGCCGCGGCGATACTTGAGCAGGAACTGACCCAGCCCATCGCACTTGAGTTTGGCACCATCCGTATGCGCTTCGCCATCGGCATGGCCATGTCCCCTGACCACGGGCCCGCGCTTGAACACCTGATACGGCATGCCGAATTAGCCAGTCGCGATGCGGTTACGCGCGGTCAAAGCCGGGTCCTGTTCAATGCGGACATCGAACGCGCTCACCTGCGCAGCCGAGCCATCGCCAAGGGCGCCCTGCAGGCGTTCACCCGAGGCGAGTTAAGCGTGCACTACCAGCTCCAAGTGCCGCTGGCGGGCGGGCACGCCGCCGCCGAGGCCTTGATTCGCTGGAACCACCCTACTTTGGGCGCCGTCAGCCCAATTGAATTTTTGCCTGTTTTTGAAGCCCAAGGTCTGATGAATCGGTTGACGGAATTCGTTCTGGAAACCGGTCTGCGCGACTGGGGAGCCAAAGAAACCCTTGGCATGAACCTGTCGATCAACCTACCGCCGGCGCTGATTGATCAAACCATGGCCCATGCCATCGCCGACCGATGCCTGCGCCACCAATTCCCGATGTCGCGACTGATCCTGGAGATCACTGAACAGCAGCTACCCACAGACCCCGATAAGCTCGACAGCCTGCATTGGCTTCAGCAGCAAGGGGTTCAAATCGCCATTGATGATTTTGGCGTGGGGCAATCGTGTCTGGCGCGGCTCAGTCAAATTCACTTTAACGAGCTAAAAATTGACCGCAGCCTGATCATGAAGCTCGATGACAACGCCAGCCAAGGCGCCGTCATCCGCAGTATTGTCGCCCTGGCCAAGTCCTTGGGCATGAATGTGGTGGCCGAAGGCGTCGAAACCGAGGCGCAGTACGCCGCCCTCGCTAAGCTCGAATGCGACCGTATTCAGGGGTTTTACACCGCTCGCCCGCAGCCTTTTCAGGAACTACGTTCGCGCCTTATGCATTAAGAAATCGGGTCTTTAGCTGGACCTCGTCCCACTCCTCGGCAACGTCTGAGCCCACAGTGATGCCGCCACCGACGCCGAAGGTGAAACGCCCCTGCTCATGGTCGAGCGTACGGATAGCGACGTTCGCCAGGGACTTGCCCTTATACAGGTACCCAAGACTGCCCGTGTAAACCCCCCGCGGCCCCGGCTCGAGCTCTTGGATCACTTCGATCGCGCGCTTTTTCGGGGCGCCTGTAATGGACCCAAAGGGCACCAGCGCATTGACCCACGAGGCCAAGGCGGGGTCGTCGAGCGTGGCCGCGACCCGGGACACCATCTGCTGCACCGTTTGGTAGCGACGAACCTCGAAGGCGACGGGGACCTCGACGCTCCCGGTAACGGCAATCCGGCCCAAATCATTGCGAATCAAGTCGACGATCATCACATTTTCAGCGCGATTTTTCGGGTCCTTCGCCAGCCAAGCTGCCAGCGCATCGGCCTTGTCCGCCAGCCTATCGTTCGCCACGGTGCCCTTCATCGGCTCACAGGCGATGCGATCATGCTCGACCGACCACAGCAGTTCAGGGGACTGGCTCACGGCCCAGCCCTCACCCCAGGGCATTAAGGCATGAAACGGCACCCACTGGTGGGACAGCAACCGCCGATGCAAGGCCGCGGACGTGCCGGAAAAACCGCCCTGTCCGCGCACCGTTAAATTGACTTGATAGCAGTCGCCCGCGCGAAGGTAGGCCTGTACCCGATCAAAGGCCGCCTGCCAGTAGTCGTAATCTTGATCCAATGACCAGTCGATGGGTGCGTCATCCTGCGGCAAACGGGCCAGGACGTCGGCCTTGGACAAGGTTTCGACGCGCCCCCAGACGCAGGCATCGAGCGCCGATGCGCGCCCAGATGGCAGCGCCTCGGCCCCGCCCAGAAAACGTGCGGCCGTGGCGTCATAACTCAGGGCGAAGGTCACGGGGTAATGCGCCGACTCCGATTGGAGCTGGTCAAGCGCTGCGGTCAAGTCATCGCTAACGCGATGGCGCGAGCGCAAGTCTGAAAACCATAGGGAAGTGTCTGAGCCGATACCCAGGATCGCAAAGGGAGCCATAGTGTTCCGTGCCAACCGATTGCGCGTACTCTAGCGCCTTGGCGTCACAACGCAACGCTCGAGGCGATCGGTGATCCATCCATGGCAACGTCGATCGACCGAGCCCGCGTCAACAGCAAGCGACCAAGCTACCACCGGCGCACTGGGCCACGCCTCCACTGTCGGTAACAACGACACTTCGGGATGCAACCAAAAACTTGGTCGCGCGCGATGCCAGTCAAGGGCTCCGCACCAGTCCTCGTCAAACAGTAATCCCTTGGGCGCGGATGGCCAGCGCCGGTGCGCCTGATCGAGCAACAGCCAGTCAAAGCTGGATAGCCACCATCGTTCGGGCCACTGATCCAGGTCCAATCGGTCAAGCTCGTTGCCACTGTCGCGGCCGCTGCCTTGGCGAAATTTCAGCTCGACATTGACGCGGCAGTGTGAAAAATCCCGTAACAAGTCCACCAATGGCATCAGCCCTTGGCCGCCCAACCCACGCAGGCACGCCACGTCCTGAGTCGTCAGTTGATCAAGAAACTCAGCTGGGGGATTTGAAACGTGCTCACTGAGGCGCGAAGAGTGCACCAACCAGCCCGCCCCATCCGCATCCAGGCAGAGGTCCACTTCGACAAAGTCCGCCCCTAGTTCAAAGGCTAGCTCCAGGGCCTGGCGGCTATTTTCCTGGGGTACGTCCCGACGCCCGCCGGTTGCATCGGTGCGCCCGCATCCACGGTGCCCACCAATGAGCACACGGCCCGTCACGGAACCAGGGAGATTCGATCGTCGTCAATGCGAAGGTTCGTCAGCACCTTCGACACGAGTTTGGTTTTGGGGTTCGCATCCAAGCGGTAGATAGGCTGGTTGGCGAAGTAGGTTTCCAGAGCCTGGGTAACCAGATCCCCGTTATCACCTAGAAATTCATTTATTTTTGCGTCGTAACCCTCTGACAATCCGAGGGAAATAAGCTTGGGTGACGTTAAGTAAATGGCATCATCCCGGATCATCAGCCCGGCCTGAACCCGAGGCGCCAGACGAGTTTTCACCGTACCAATCAGTGGCACCGTGGTATTTAAGGTCGACTCAAATCCGGCCACGACCGCGCCGCCATCCGCCGCTATCAGGTCCAGATCAACATCTTCGAGTAACAGCGTGATGTCCATGATCGCGGTATCCGCCAGCGGCAACGCCCCACCCTCTCCCATGCGGCTTTTAAGCTGGTCCCGGGCCACGGACTGCAAGGTCGACTCGTCTATGTCAAAGGTACTGAGACTGTCGACGCTGGCACAGGCCGTCAGGAAGCTGGCCAGGATGACTGGAAAGATTCGCATCATTGTTCTCCTTTTTTCTCAGTATGGTTGAGCCTGGCATATTCACCACCTACCGGGGTCCACGCCCTAGGTTGAAAGTACAGCACGCAGCCGTGATGCCATGTCCAGCGCGCCCGACGAGTCCCCGTGAATGCATAGGGTTTGCGCAGACAGCCCCAGCTCGACGCCGCCGTCGAGGGTCAACACGCCCATCTGCAGGGCGCGAACCTGTTGCTCCATGGCGTCGCCGTCATCCAACACGGCATTGGGCAAATGACGCGCTCTAAGCTGGCCTGATGGGTCGTAAGCCCGGTCAGCGAAGGCTTCGGCAATGACAAAAAAGCCATGGCTTTCGGCGCACTCTCGGGCCACGGAACCTGCCGGGCCTGCCATCAACATCAGTGCCGGGCGATCAGGCAACCCTTTCAGGGCCTGGCACCAATGATCCAGTGTCGGGATATCCTGATGAAGTCGGTGATAGAGCGCCCCGTGGGGTTTAATGTACTCGGGCATGATGTGTTGTTGACGGGCTATGCCGCCCAGAGCGCCCCACTGATACAGCGTCCAATCCACCACTTCTTGCGCGGTTGACGGCATCGCCCTGCGGCCGAACCCGGCTAGATCGGGGTACCCCACATGGGCGCCGATTCGCACGCCATGGCGCTTCGCTGCCGTGACTGTGGCTCGCATGATGTGGGCATCGCCGGCGTGGAACCCGCAGGCAATGTTGGCCAGGTCAATCAGCGGCAGCAGCTCAAGATCCGGCCCCATTTTCCAGGAGCCAAACCCTTCACCCAGATCGCAGTTAATTAGCATCACGTGTCCTTATCTAAGCCGCTATTCAATCACAGTGCGCACATAATGCTAGCCGCTGGATCGACTGATAGACTCCCGCCATGCCTACCATTGCCCTAAAGTGCCCACTGTGTGACGACGGCCTCACCGTCCGCGAGCGCACGGCCCAGTGCCCCCGCGGCCATAGCTTCGACCAAGCCAAGCAAGGCCACTGGAATTTACTGCCCGTTCAGAACAAAAAGTCAAAATCACCGGGGGATGATCGGAGCATGCTCGCCGCACGCCGTCGCTTCCTCGACGCCGGACACTATCAGCCCCTGGTCGAGGCCCTAGGCACCTTGGACGGGGTTGGGTTGGATCTGGGAAGCGGCGAAGGCTGGTATGCCCGTGCACTGGGGGCGAGCGCCGGCATCGACATCGCTAAAGATGGCGTGCGCATGGCAGCCAGCCGGCAACCGCAGGCGACCTGGGTGGTGGGTTCTGCCCTGTCCGCACCCTTTGAATCCGGCCAATTTGATTGGGTGCTGAGTATTTTTGCCCCCTTCGATCAAAGCGAAGTGAAACGGTTGCTCAAGCCCGGCGGTGAGTTTATCCAAGTCGGCCCTGGGCCCGGCCATTTACGTGCGCTGGCAGAGCTCATTTATGACGAGCCACAAGCGCATGTGTCCGACGCGACCGGGCCATACGAGCGGATCTGTTTCGAGATGAGCCTAGGGGGACAGGTCCTAG
>CAKZQE010000197.1 GCA_937139465.1 uncultured Gammaproteobacteria bacterium | reverse complement strand
TCGCTGACGCCAATCGCCGCGCCCAGCACGCCCCCGGGGTTGTTGCGTAAATCCAACACCAGGCCACGCAGAGGGGACTCATCGTTCAGGCGCTTGACCAACGCCCGGGTTTCCTCGCCCGTGTCCTGCTGGAACTGGCTGATGCGGACCCAGCCAAAGCCGTCGTCGATTTGACTGCCGCGGACGCTGGCAACGCTGATCAGGGCGCGGGTTAGGGTGATCGACAGTTCATCGCCGCCGCGGAGCAACGTGAGATCCACCTCGCTATCAACAGGTCCCCGCAACAGCTCGATGGCCTGGCCCAGGTCCGTGCCGCGCACGTCCTGCTCGTCAATGGCGATGATGAGGTCGCCGCTTTGGATGCCGGCGTCGAACGCGGGCGTGTCGTCGATGGGGGTGACCACGCGGATGGCGCCGTTTTCGGCTGCCACTTCGATGCCTAGCCCGCCGAATTGGCCACTGGTTTCGGCCTGGAACCCGTCAAAGGTAGCGGGGGGGGGGTAGCTTGAGTGGGGATCCAAATCCAGCAGCATGCCGCGAATGGCGCTGTCCAGAAGGTCTTCGTCACTGACATCTTGAACGTAGTTGGCGCGGATGCGCTCGAACACCTCGGCAAAGATCTGAATCTTTTCCAGGGGCACCTCGGCCTTGGCCGGCGCCAGTAGTGCCGGGGATAGCAAGCAGGCCATAAGCAGTCGTTTCATGTCAGCGCCTTGTTGTCGATCGTTCGGTCACCCAGTGTGTCGCCCACGGGTCGTTTTCGCCAGTGCTAACCGGACTTCTTCAGCCACGAACGGGGGTTGAGGGCCTGGCCTTGGCGGTTGACCCCGAAAAATACGCCGCTCTGGGTTAACGACCCCGTGGCACCGGCGCGGGCAATGGTTTCCCCTGCACTGACGCGATCGCCGCGTTCTTTGCTCAGGGTTTGGTTATGGCCGTACAGCGTCGCGTAGCCGTTGTCATGCTCGACCACCAGCAGCAACCCGTAGCCCAGCAGCCAGCCGGCGTAGGCCACGGTGCCGTCCTTGACCGCCTTAACTTCGCCGCCCTGGGGCGCTGCGATCACGATGCCGGTCCATTTCGACTGGCCATCGGCGCGCCGTTGGCCGAAGTTGCGAATGAAGCTGCCCTGCGCAGGCCAGTCGAGTTTGCCGCGGGTCTCGGCAAAGGGTACGCCCTGGTTGGCGCCCTTGGGCAACTCCGTCAGCAGCGCCTCGAGCCTGGCCTGATCCGCTTTGACCTGAGCTTGGCGGGCGGCGCGGTTATTCAGGTTGCTTTCGAGCTTGGCCAGCATCTGCTTTTGGCGCGCGTTAGATTCGGCCAGCCGCCGCTTTTCCTCATCCAATAGGGCGACGTCACCAGCAAGGCGCTCGTTTTCCTCGCCCAGGCGACGCTCAGCGCTGGCTAGACGTTTCTGCTCGGTCAGTAGTTCGTCCAGCCGGTCGCGCCGGGCTCGAGTTAAAAAGCGCAGGTATTCGACCAAGCGAGGCCCTGCGTTGTCGCCGGCTAGGGCCAGTCGCACCTCGGGTCCAGCGCGGTAAAAGGCTGCGAGCTCCGCGGCCAAGCTATCGCGCAAGGCTTGAACTTCTGCGGCCTTGGCCTCGCGCTGAGCACTGAAATCCCGAACCCGCTCGCGCTGCTCCGCTACACGGCGGTTTTGCGCATCCAGGTCTTTTTCCAAACGCTCAATGCGCCGGGCCAAGCGCTGAGCCTCGGCTTCGACCTGGGCCTTTTGCGCTTGCTCAGCTTTTTGAGCTTCGGCGAGGGTTTTCGCTTTGGCGGCTAAATCGTCCGTATCAGCGGCCCACGTAGGCGCGCCGATCAGGCAAGCAATCAGCAGCCAAATGCGCATCAGAGGAGCGATGCGCCAGACATTGCGCTGGGCTTGTCAACGCCCATCAGCGTCAGCAGTGTCGGCGCAACATCCTGCAACGCACCGCTGCGAACCGGGCCCGCATGACCCAGTACGTAAAGCGGTACTGGGCCGGTGGTGTGGGCCGTGTGGGGCTGGCCGCTGGTGGGGTCACGCATCATTTCGGCGTTGCCATGGTCTGCGGTAATCAGGGCTGTGCCGCCGACCTCGTTGATGGCGTCGGCGACCTGGCGAACGCAGGCATCCAAGGTCTCGATGGCCTTGACCGCGGCGTCAAAGTTGCCGGTGTGACCAACCATATCGCCATTGGCATAGTTGCAGACAATCAAGTCGTGCTCGCCGCTACGGATTGCCGCGCACAGTTTTTCGGTCAGCTCGGGTGCGCTCATTTCGGGCTGCAGGTCATAGGTTGCCACGTCCGGGCTTGGAATCAGTTCCCGCACCTCGCCCTCATAGGGGGTTTCGCGGCCGCCGCTGAAAAAGAAGGTCACGTGGGCATATTTTTCGGTCTCTGCGATGCGCAGCTGGGTTTTGCCCTGTTTTTGCATCCACTCACCCAAGGTGTCGTCGAGGGATTGGGGGCCAAAGGCGACCCGTGCGTCCAAGCTAGCGGCGTATTGGGTCAGGCTGGTGACGGGGATCGGGCCGTGGCCACGCTCAAAACCGTCGAAGTCGCTTTGGGTCAGCGCCTGAACCATTTCCCGTGCGCGGTCCGGGCGGAAGTTCAAGAACAGCACCTGATCGCCCGCGGCAAAGGCAGCGCCTCCGGCGATAACGGTGGGTGCGACGAATTCATCGTTCTCGTCCCGGGCGTAGGCATTGGCGAGGGCCTCAACGGCCGTGCCGGCGGATTGCTCAGCGTCGGCCAATACCATGGCGCGGTAGGCTTTCTCGACGCGGTCCCAGCGTTGGTCGCGATCCATGGCAAAGTAGCGGCCGGCGACACTGGCAATGGCGCCATCACCGCCCGCAGCCAAGCGAGCTTCGGCGTCCGCCAGGCTAGGCTCTGCGCTGCGCGGTGGCGTGTCCCTGCCATCGGTAAAGGCATGCAGGCGCACCCGAACGCCTGCGGCCAGTGCGCCCTCGGCAACCGCCAAGATATGATCTTCGTGGCTGTGAACGCCGCCGGGTGACAGCAGCCCCATCAGGTGCAACGTGCTGCCAGCGGATTTGCAGGCGCTGATCGCTTCGCTGATGGCCGCGTTGGTCAGCAGCTCACCATCAGTCATGGCCTTGGTGATACGAGTAAAGTCTTGATAAACCACACGCCCGGCGCCCAGGTTCATGTGACCCACTTCGGAGTTGCCCATTTGCCCATCCGGCAGCCCAACGTCGAGGCCGCTGGTGGCCAGTTCGGCGCACACACCCTGTTCGAGCTGGTCAAAGAAGGGGGTGTTAGCCGCCAAGATGGCGTTGTCTTGGGCGTCGGCACGGCGGCCAAACCCATCGAGAATAATCAGCGCGGTCGGGGTACGAGTGGTCATGTGGGGCTTCCAGAGAAATCAAGGAGCAAAGTCTATCGACTGCGCGCCCTAGACTCCATGTTCAGGTGTATACTGCGCGGCAAATTTACGCAGCACCCGGGACTGAAATGGACCAAATCATCGAATTTATCTCGAACAACTACTACCTCGTCGGTGCGTGGGTGGTTATTTTCGCCGGTTTTATGATCAACGAGAAGCGCCGCCAGGGCGCGTCGGTGACACCTCAGCAGGCGGTCATGCGAATGAACCGCGACAACGCGCTTGTGATCGACGTCCGCGAACCCAAGGATTACAAGGCGGGCCATGTGGCAGGCGCCTTGAATTGGCCGCTGGCAAAACTGGACAGCTTTATGTCCGAGGTCCCGAAATACGAGTCGCGCCCGATGCTGGTGGTCTGCAAGGTTGGATCCTCAGCCAGCGCGGCGGTCAAGAAAATTACCCAGGCCGGTCACAGCGACGTGTCCCGCATCAGTGGCGGGATGATGGATTGGACGGCGAACAACTTGCCGGTTAAAAAGTAGGAGACGCCCGTGTCCAGTCAGGTCGTGATGTACAGCACAGCAATATGCCCGTACTGCCAGATGGCACGCCGCTTGTTCAAGGACAAGGGTGTGGCCTTCACCGAAATTCGAGTCGATCAGCATCCCGGCAAGCGCGCCGAGATGATGCAGAAAAGCGGCCGCCGCACGGTGCCGCAAATTTGGATCGGGGACGCCCACGTGGGCGGCTTCGATGATGCCTATGCGCTGGAGCGCAATGGAAAACTAGACGCTTTATTGAAGGAGCAAAAATAATGAGTGACCCACGTTTTAATATTGTTCGGGTATACCTGAAAGACCTCTCGTTCGAGTCGCCGAAGGCTCCCGAAATTTTTGACGCGGGTTTTCAGCCCAAGCTGGGTTTGGACATGGACTCAACCAGCCGTCAGATCAAAGAAGGGTTGTACGAAGTCATCTTGAAGCTGACCGTGACAGTTAAAAACGAAGAAGACGTGGCGTTTTTGGCTGAAATCCAACAAGCCGGTGCCTTCGTTGCGGAAAACATCGAACCCGAGCAGCTGGATCGCATCCTTGGAGCCGTCTGCCCCAACATCCTGTACCCCTATGCGCGCGAAGCCATCGACAGCGTGGCATTGAAAGGTACCTTCCCGGCGCCGATGCTGGCTCCGATCAACTTCGACGCGTGGTACGACCAGAAAGTCGCAGCTGCGGCCGAAGCCGAAGCTGCCACCAAGAACTAAGGTTCAGGTGAACGCTAGATAACGGGGCCATGTGCCCCGTTTTTTTATGTCCACCAAAAGGTTCACGGCCTTGCCTAGCGGCGGGTTAGGCGCACCCGCTAAACCCCAATTGCCGCCAGGCTTCAAAGGCGACAATGCTGGCGCAGTTAGATAGGTTCAGGCTGCGGTTGTTGGGCGTCATGGGTAGGCTTATCACCGGGCTGCTCAGCCGCGCTAGCTGCTCGTCTTTTAGGCCGCGGGTTTCAGGCCCGAACACGAGGCCATCCCCGGCTTGGAACTGCACCTGGTCATAGCGCTGACTGCCGCCGGTTTCGACCACCCATAACCGATTGCAGGGGTGACGCGCTAAAAAGTCTGGCAGGTCGGTATAGGTGTGGACGCGTGTCATGTCGTGATAGTCGAGCCCGGAGCGGCGCAATTGTTTCGCCTCGAGGGAAAACCCGAGCGGTTCAATCAGGTGCAGCGACGCGCCCATGTTGGCACACAGCCGAATCAGGTTGCCGGTATTGGGCGGTATCTCGGGCTCGAACAGAACAATGTGAATCACGTGGTTTCCAGGCCTAGCTCCTGCAGCTTGCGCGTCAGCGTATTGCGCCCCCAGCCAAGCAAGTCCGATGCCTCACGTTTGCGACCGCCGGTGTGGGCGAGGGCTACCTGGATCATCACGCGCTCAAACTCAGGTAGCGCGTGTTGCAGAATCTCGGTTTCCCCCTGGCGCAGCGCATTCTCGGCCCAGCTGGCCAACGAGGCCTCCCAGCGCTGGGATCGTAGCACCGGGTTGTTGTCTGTTTGTTGGTGAAACTCCGGCGGTAGGTCCTGCGGATACACGTCCCGTGCCGACGCCATGACGGTCAGCCAGCTACACAGGTTTTCAAGCTGGCGCACGTTGCCGGGCCAAGGGTGCGCACTCAGCAGCGCTTCGGTTTCGGGGCGCAGCACCTTGCATTCGACGTCCAGTTGAGTGCTGGCCCGCTTTAAGAAGTGCTTAGCCAGTTCAGGTACGTCCTCGGCGCGCTCGGCGAGGCTGGGTATTTGCACGCGAATGACGTTGAGGCGGTGAAACAGGTCTTCGCGGAAGCGTCCGTCCGCCACCATGGCCTCAAGGTTCTGGTGCGTCGCTGCGATAACCCGTGTGTCGACCGTGATCGGCGTCAGGCCGCCAACGCGGTAAAACTCGTTGTTGGACAGGACGCGTAGCAAACGAGTCTGGGTTTCCGCGGGCATGTCCCCGATTTCATCCAAAAACAGGGTGCCGCCACTGGCCTGCTCGAACCGACCGCGGCGTTGGCTATTGGCGCCGGTAAAGGCGCCGCGCTCATGACCGAACAGCTCCGATTCAATCAGATCCTTTGGAATGGCCGCCATGTTGAGGGCGACAAAAGGCTTGTCGCTGCGCGGGCTGTGGTCGTGCAGGGCCTTGGCGACCAGCTCTTTGCCGCTACCTGACTGGCCGTTAATAAGTACCGTAACGGCACTGCGCGAGAGCCGGCCAATGGCGCGAAACACTTCTTGCATCGCAGGTGCTGCACCAATGAGTTCGCTGCTAGCGGGAGCTGCGGCGGTTTCCGATGCGGGCACTTCGGCTTGCGCTTGCAGGGCGCGCTCAACCAACGACAGCGCTTCATCAAGGTCAAACGGCTTGGGCAAATACTCAAAGGCGCCACTTTCATAGGCGTTGACCGCTGAGTCCAAATCGCTGTGCGCGGTCATTACGATCACCGGCACGTCCGGATGGCTCTGACCGATTCGGCCCAGCAGCTCAATGCCATCGATGCCCGGCATGCGAATATCGCTCATGATCAGCGCCGGTGCCTGACCTTGGAGGGCGTCTAGCAAGTCGCCGCCGTTCTCAAAGACGCGCACGTCGTAGCCCTGCTGCGCCAAGGCTCGTTCTAAAACGAAGCGAATCGACCGGTCATCATCGACCACCCAAATAGTTGTGCTCATGGGTTTGAATTCCCTCGTGGTTCAATGGGTATGGTCAGTGAAAAGCACGTCTGGCCGGGCCGGGAGTTAAACTCAACCAGGCCCTGATGGCGTGTCAGGACCTGTTGCGCGATCGCAAGTCCAAGGCCCGACCCCTGCGCGCGTCCACTGACCATGGGTAAAAACAAAGTGTCCCGCAGCTCGTCCGAAATGCCGGGGCCGTTATCGATAATGCCAATGCGAATCGCCAGCCGGTGCGGCACGCCGCCCAAAACAATTTGCCGTGCGATGCGGGTGCGAAAGGTCAGCCGTGGGGCGGCGACTTCGTGTTCAACCAGGGCTTGTGCCGCATTTTTAGCCACATTCAGGATCGCCTGCATCAGCTGTTCAGCGTCGCCCCAAACAGCGGGAAGGCTGGGGTCGTAGTCGCGCTCCACCTCGATATCCACGTACTCAGATTCAAGTAGCGTTCGCGTGCGCTCCAGGAGGTGGTGAACGTTGACCTCACTGCACTCGGATTTGCTCTGCAGACCCTTGAGCCGATCGACCAGACGGGTCAGCCGGTCCACTTCGTCAATAATGACGTTCAGGTACTCCTGATCGCCGGGATCATCAAGCTGTCGGCTGAGTAACTGAGCCGCGCCCCGGATGCCGCCTAAAGGGTTTTTAATTTCGTGCGCGAGGCCGCGCGCGAGCTCACGCGAGCCGATTTCACCGGCCAACAAATGGGTTTCCTGGCGCAATTTTGACAGGTGGTCGACCCAGTGCAGTTCGATTAACAGGTGTTCACGCAACGAATCGCTTAAACGGCTTGCGCTTAAATCCACCGCGAGTTCTCGTTTGTCGACCTGCAGGCGGGCTTCGCGCCGGGTAAAGCCTTGCCCTGTGCTTAACGTATTGGCTAGATCACCGACTAGGCCCTGGCCTAGCCAATCCGTAATGCTGTGTTCGTAAAGACCGCGTTCACTTTTTCCTAGCAGCTGCTGTGTGCTGGTATTGGCGTAAACCACTCGCAAGTGTGAGTCGGTCACCAATACCGCGTTGGATAAGGACTCTAAAATGGACTGCCAATGCGCGTTTGCGAGCAAACCAGACTCCTGACAAGTGAATGACCCAATCAAAAAAGCCCCGGGAATACCGGGGCTTTCCCTGTGCTAAACGAGGCCCGTAGGCCTCGGTGATTTAGCAGCTGTAGTACATGCCCACTTCAACGGGGTGGGTGGTGCTGTTCAGCAGCTCCACTTCTTCCTGTTTCAGTGCGATGTAGCCGTCGATCATGTCGTCAGTGAAGACGCCACCGGCTTTCAGGAAGCCGCGATCGGCGTCCAGTGCTTCCAGTGCTTGCTCCAGGCTTGAGCAAACGGTCGGGATAGCCAGTGCTTCTTCGGCGGGCAGGTCGTACAAGTCCTTGTCGGCTGCTTCGCCGGGGTGGATCTTGTTCTGGATGCCGTCAAGGCCAGCCATCAACAAGGCAGAGAACGCCAAGTAGGGGTTAGCCGTCGGGTCAGGGAAGCGAACTTCAATACGCTTGCCTTTGGGGTTGTTAACGAACGGAATGCGGATTGACGCAGAGCGGTTACGCGCTGAGTAAGCCAGCATGACGGGCGCTTCGAAGCCGGGGACCAAGCGCTTGTAGCTGTTGGTCGACGCGTTCGTGAAGGCGTTCAGGGCGCGCGCGTGCTTGATAATGCCGCCGATGTAGAACAGAGCCGTTTCAGACAGACCAGCGTAAGCGTCGCCGGCGAAGATGTTGACGCCGTCTTTGTTCAGCGACTGGTGAACGTGCATGCCAGATCCGTTGTCGCCAACGAGGGGCTTGGGCATGAAGGTCGCGGTTTTGCCGTAAGCGTGAGCTACGTTGTGAATAACGTATTTCAGCTCCTGAACTTCGTCCGCTTTCAGTGTCAGGGTGTTGAACTTGACGCCGATTTCGTTCTGGCCAGCAGTCGCCACTTCGTGGTGGTGCAGCTCAACGGTCTGACCGATGTCCTGCAGAACTTCACAGGCTGCCGTACGCAGATCCATAAAGCTGTCGACGGGTGCGACGGGGAAGTAACCGCCTTTGAGGCCCGGGCGGTGGCCCATGTTGCCGTCTTCGTAGTCGGTGTCTGAGTTCCACGCAGCTTCGACGGAGTCGAACTGGTACATCGCACCTGAAATGTCGGCTTTCCACTTGACGTCGTCAAAGACAAAGAACTCGGGCTCGGGGCCAAAGAAGGCCGTGTCCGCGATGCCTGTGCTTTTCAGGTATTCCTCGGCGCGGCGTGCAACGCTACGCGGGTCGCGCTCGTAACCAGACATGGTCGTCGGTTCGATGATGTCGCAACGCAGGATGACAGTGATTTCGTCAGTGAAGGGGTCGAGGAAGGGCTTGGTGTCGTCGGGCTTCAGAATCATGTCGGATTCGTTGATCGCCTTCCAGCCTGAAATAGATGAGCCGTCAAACATGGCTCCGTCTTCGAAGAAGTCTTCATCGATAGCGCTCGCGGGGAAGGTAACGTGCTGCTCTTTACCGCGGGGGTCGGTGAATCGCAAATCAACCCACTTGGCTTCGCTTTCCTGAATCAACTTCAGCGTGTTCTGTGACATCGTTGTCTCCAATCTGTGGCTCGTGGCCATCGCGTGTGTTTTAGGTGAGCGCAGGGCGCCTGCGAGGGACATAGCAAACCCTGTGCCACCGCGCGCCGCCCTAAAATGGGGCTGTGTGGCGCGTCATTCGAGAATAGCGCACTGCATGGGTGCGTGATAGTGCATTGGCGCACCACTTTGGTGCATTCCTGCGGTTGGTCCACTGTGGGCACTGCAACAAATTAAATTCAGAAAGCGTCACAGGCTTCCTATATACTCGCGCGCCTCAGGAGGAGCCCTTGTGATCGAAAAGCTACGAAACATTGCCATTATTGCCCACGTTGACCACGGTAAAACGACCTTGGTTGATAAGTTGCTGCAGGCCTCAGGCACGCTGGACCGTAAAGACCAGGACGCCGAACGCGTCATGGACTCAAACGACCAGGAAAAAGAGCGCGGCATCACGATTTTGGCCAAAAACACCGGCCTGCGCTGGGGCGAATACCGCATCAACATCGTCGACACCCCCGGCCACGCTGACTTCGGTGGCGAGGTTGAGCGCGTACTGTCGATGGTCGACTCGGTATTGTTGGTGGTGGACGCGGCCGAGGGCCCGATGCCCCAAACCCGTTTCGTCACGCAAAAAGCTTTCGATCAGGGTCTAAACCCGATCGTGATCATCAACAAAGTCGACCGCACCGGCGCGCGCCCCCATTGGGCCGTCGACCAGGTGTTCGACCTGTTCGATAAACTCGGCGCCACTGATGAGCAGCTCGACTTCCCGATCGTTTACTGCAGCGCGATCAACGGCCTGTCCGGCGATGACCCGGACAACATGCAACAAAGCATGGAGCCGATCCTGCAGGCGATTATTGACAACGTTAAAGCGCCCCAGGTCGACTCAGACGGCCCGTTCCAGATGCAAATCTCTGCACTGGACTACTCGAGCTACCTCGGCGTTATTGGTGTCGGTCGCGTCACACGCGGCAAGCTGGGCACCAACAAGCCGGTGGTCGCCATCGACAACGAAGGCAAAACCCGTAAGGGCCGTGTCCTGAAGATCTTTGGTTTCCACGGTTTGACGCAGGTCGAGTTGGAACAAGCCGAAGCGGGCGATATCGTTCGTATTACTGGCATGGATAAACTCGACATCTCCGACACCCTGTGTGACCCGGACAACGTTGAGCAGTTGCCGCCACTGACCGTCGACGAGCCCACCGTGAGCATGACCTTCCAGGTCAACAACTCACCCTTTGCCGGCAAAGACGGTAAGTACCTGACCAGCCGCAACATTAAGGATCGTCTTGACCAGGAGCTGATCCACAACGTGGCGTTGCGGGTCGAGCAGGGCGCAAGCCCCGACCAGTTCGAAGTCAGTGGCCGTGGCGAACTGCACCTGTCGGTATTGATTGAAACCCTGCGCCGCGAAGGCTTTGAGCTGGCGGTATCGCGTCCGCGCGTTGTGGTCCGCGAAATTGACGGCGAAAAGAAAGAGCCCTGGGAGCAGGTCGTCATCGACGTCGAAGACCAGCACCAGGGGTCGATCATGGAAGAAATGGGCAACCGCAAAGCGGAAATGACCAACATGGTTCCCGACGGGCATGGCCGCACACGCCTGGAGTTTTTGGCCCCCGCCCGTGGCTTGATCGGCTTCCGTTCAACCTTTATGACGCTGACCAGCGGCAGTGGCATTTTAACCAGCGTATTCGACCACTATGGCCAGCGCGTTGAAGCCAACATTGGTAACCGTTCAAACGGTGCTCTGGTGTCGATGATTCAAGGCTCAACGACGGCTTACAGTCTGTTTAACATCCAAGAGCGCGGCAAACTGTTCCTCGGTCACGGCGCAGACGTGTACGAAGGCATGGTGATCGGTATTCACAACCGTGACAACGACTTGCCTGTTAACCCGGTTAAGGGCAAGCAGCTGACCAACGTTCGTGCGTCGGGCACCGACGAGAACTTGATTCTGGTTCCGCCGATTAAGATGTCGCTAGAGCAAGCGATGGAATTCATCGACGACGACGAGCTGGTTGAGGTCACACCCAACCACATCCGTATCCGTAAGCGTCACTTGACCGAAGCGGAACGTAAAAAGGCCGCACGGAGCAAGTAACCGTGCGCGGGCTGTATCCGGACATTGAACCCTACCAGCAGCACCAGTTGCCGGTGGGGGGCGGTCACAGCCTGTATGTCGAAGAATGCGGCAATCCCGATGGCCAGCCCGTGGTGTTCTTGCACGGTGGCCCCGGGGCGGGCGCAGGCCCCGCCGCCCGGCGTTTTTTCAACCCCTCGCGCTACCGAATTGTGGTGTTTGATCAACGCGGGTGCGGTCGTTCCACCCCCGCCGGCTTGACCGAGCACAATCAACTGCCAGACCTGATCAATGACCTCGAATCCATCCGCCAGCACCTGGGGATTGACCGTTGGGTCGTGTTTGGCGGTTCCTGGGGATCAACCCTTGGACTGGCCTATGCGCAGGATTACCCCGGGCGCGTTTTGGGCTTGATTCTTCGCGGCGTATTTTTGGGCCGCCAACGCGACCTGGACTGGTTTATTGGTCCCGATGGCGCAGCCAGGCTGTTTCCCGACTATTACGCCGATTTTACGGCGGCGGTGGCACCGCGGACGGATCTGGCGGATGCCTTCCACGAGCGCATGTTTGGTGCCAATGAACTGCAGGCGCGACAGGCCGCCACGGCCTGGACCTTGTGGGAGTCACGCATCGCGACCCTGCTCCCTAATCCCTTTTTTACCAAGCGTTTCGCGGCCTCCAAAGCGGGGCAAATCATGGCGAAGATTGAATGCCATTATTTCCGCGATGCCTGTGGATTGGCGGATCGCCCCATTTTGGTGCGCGCCGATGCGCTGGCGAATATTCCTGGCATTATCGTCCAAGGTCGCCAAGACGTGGTCTGTCCGCCCGATGGTGCCGTGGCCCTGAACAAAGCGTGGCCAAACTCGCAACTGCAGCTTATTCCCGGCGCTGCCCACAGCGCCTCCGAAGCCCCCTTGATCGATGCCCTGGTTCGGGCCACGGATCAGTTCGCCCGGCTATGAGGGCCCTGGTTCAGTGTGTTGAGCGTGCGTGCGTTCGGGTCGACGGCGAAGTGGTCGGGGCGATCGACGCCGGCGCACTGGTGTTTGTTGGCGTCGTGCTGGGTGACACCGAGGCGACCTCAGCGGCCTTGGCCGATAAGTTTTCAAAGTTGCGAGTGTTCGCTGACGATGCGGGCAAGACCAACCGGTCAATCCGGGACGTGGGCGGGTCGGTGCTGGTGGTGAGTCAATTTACCTTGGCGGCGCGGCTGGATAAGGGTAATCGGCCGAGCTTTGATAAGGCCGCTGCGCCGGCTACGGCGGAGCACCTGTACGAGCACTTCGCACAGGCATTGCGCGACACCGGTTTAACGGTTGAAACTGGGCGCTTCCGCGCCGATATGAAGGTGGAGCTGGTCAACGATGGCCCGGCGACCTACTGGCTGGATATGCCACCCGTTACCAAGGAACCGTGATGCCGCATTTCGACTTTGATTTGAGTGTTTACCAAGCCCGCCGTGCCGCCTTGCAGGCGGCCATGCCCGGCGACGGGTTGGTGTTGCTGCTTGGTGCTGATGAGATGTTTCGCAATGCGGACGTGGATCATCCGTTTCGCCAGACCTCGGACTTTTTATACCTGACTGGGTTTGATGAGCCGGACGCGGCGCTGATCCTGACGCCCGAATCAACGCTGTTGCTGTGCCGGCCTAAAGATGCGGACATGGAAACCTGGACGGGTTTTCGCTGGGGGCCGGACGCCGCGCGCGAAGCCTTTGGCATGGATCACGCTGCCTGTATCGACGACTTGGACTCGGTGTTGGCCGAGACCGCCAGCGACGCCGGTGCCATTGGGTATGCGTTCAACGACGCCCGTGCCGCCACCAAGGTCCAGCACCTGCAGGCCGAGCTGGCCAAGCGCGCGCGCCAGGGCGTGGTTCCCGCCGCCCGTCACTTTGACCTCAACCCCCTGGTGCACGAAGCGCGCCTGATTAAGTCCGATGCTGAACTGGCCATGATGGCCCGAGCCGGCGACATCAGCGCTCGCGCCCACCGGCGCGCCATGGTGACTGCGCACCCGGGCATCTTTGAATACCAGCTACAGGCCAATATCGAACACGAGCACCGCAGTGCCGGCTCAAAGCGCGAGGCCTACCAGGCCATCGTCGCGGGCGGTGACAACGCCAACACCCTGCATTACGTGGCCAACAACCAAGCCATTGCCGATGGTGAGCTGGTGCTGATCGATGCCGGGTGTGAGCTGAACTATTACGCCGCAGACATCACCCGGACATTTCCCGTCAACGGCCGCTTCACTGAGGCCCAGCGCCGGGTCTATCAGGTGGTCTTAGATGCCCACGCGGCGGCCCTGGATAAGGTTCGTCCCGGCCAGGCCTTTGGCGACTACCACGATGCGGCGGTGCGCGTCTTGGTGGCCGGCATGGTCGAGCTAGGCCTGCTGTCTGGCGAGGTCGATGCATTGATCGAAAGCGGCGAGTACCGGCGCTATTACATGCACCGGACCGGACACTGGCTGGGCATGGATGTGCACGACGTAGGGCGCTACGCAGTTGAGGGTGAATCGCGGCCGCTGCAACCGGGCATGGTGCTGACGGTCGAGCCGGGTCTTTATATTCGAGCCGACGATGAGACGGCGCCTGCCGAGTATCGCGGCATCGGTGTGCGCATTGAGGACGATGTGGCGGTGACCGCCGGTGAGCCCTGGGTGCTGACGGGCGCCGTGCCCAAGGCCATCGACGCCGTCGAAGCGCTGATGGCCGAGGACACATGGGCCTAGCACAGGTCCACATTGTTGGCGCCGGGCTAGCAGGTCAGGTCTGCGCCTTAATGCTGGCCCGCACCGGGTACCAACCGGTGCTCTGGGGCCGTGCTGAGGCCGCGCCCGCGCGGGCCATTGCCTTGGCCCAACCCACGGTGGATGCCCTGATGGCGCTGGGCGTGGCGGTCCCTTGCGGCGGCCAGATTGATCACATTCATGTCAGTCGCCACGGCGCTGCGGGTCACACGCGACTGTCGGCTCGCGCCCTTGGTCATGCCCAGTTTGGGCGGGTGGTCACCAATGACGAGTTGGGCGATGCGCTTCGGGTGGCCACCGCCGGTTTCACTCAGCACCAGGCGGCGGTCGAGGCGATTGAGGTTGGCCGCGGTATCGAGGTCGACGGCGAATTCCATCAAGGGCCCGTGGTGCTGACCGCGCCGGTCCCCACGCTATTGAAGCACTGCGGAATACAGTCAGTGCGCCGCGGGCTGAATGACCGGCTGTGGGTCGGGGTCGTCGAGGGGGAGCTACAGGGACATGCCTACGAGCGCTTCACCGATACCGGGCCGTTGGCGGTTTTGCCGCTGGGGCCGGGGCGAGCCAGCGTGGTCTGGCAGTGCGCAGGTGAGGTAACACCGTCGCGCCTGCGAGCAGTGATGGGGCGGCGTGTCGCCTTGGGGCGGGTAATACACCAGGCCGAGGTTCCCGCGGCGGCGATCTGGGCGCCCTCGCTGACGCGGCCTGGCGTGGCAATCGTCGGCAATGCGTCCCAGTTATTGCACCCGGTGGCCGGGCAGGGCTTTAATTTGATCGTGCGTCAACTCTCGCTGCTGGCCTCGTTCGGTCTGGACCGTTTGCCAGAATGGGCTGCGGCCGCTGATGCCGCCCGTCAGCCCTGGTTAGCTACGACCCTGACCTTGGCGCAGCTCTTTCAGCCGCGTTGGCCTGGCCAGGGGGTGGCACTGGCCGGTGTCGGCGCATTGCCAGGCGTTGCGGCTGGCTTCACCCAGCGCTTTATGGAGGGTCGATGATTCAGATTGTCGGTGGCGGCATGGTCGGCGCGAGCTTGGCCTGCGCGTTGGCGTCCGCGGGCACGGCCGTGACCCTGTATGAACGGGCCCCTGTGACCGAGGCAGACCCCGGTGATGCCCGCGTCAGCGCCCTAAACCCGGCGAGTCTGTCTTGGCTTGCAAGCCTTGGAATCACGCCGTTCGTGCAACCCTTTACCGACATGCTGGTGTTTGGTTCCGAGACCACGGACTTGCCGTTTACGGGCGATTTGGGTGCGCTGGTGGTGAATCAGCAGCTCCAGCAGGCAGCGCTGGCCCGGGCTCAGGCCTTGGGCGTGACGGTGCGCTATGGGGCTGAGCTGGCGTTTGACGACGGTCTCGTGGTGGATGGCACTGCGGTGGCCGCTGATCTCGTCGTCGCGGCGGATGGGGCGCGCTCGCGCATTCGTGAGCAAGCGGGCTTGCTGTGTCGGTCGTCTGATCTCGGGCAAAACGCCACCTATGTCCGCGTGGCGATCGACCCAGCTCACTCGTCCTTGGCGGCGCAGGTGTTTTTGAGCACCGGCCCACTGGCGTGCTTACCCGTGGCGCCGGGTGAGTCGGTGTTGGTGTGGTCCCGGGATTACCAAGCGGACGAGTTGCCCGCTGAGCCCCAGGCCATCGCCGACAAGGCTGCGCAGGCGTTTGAGCATCGCTTGGGTGATTTTCGCGCGATCGGGCCGTCGACCACCGTCGCCCTATATGACGGGCATGCACAGCGCTACTGGCGCCCGGGCATGGTCTTGGTGGGGGACGCTGCGCATCAGATTCATCCACTGGCGGGACAGGGCGTCAACCTGGGCCTGGCAGATGCACGGGCGCTGGCAGCCCGTTTGGCCGTTGGGCAGGGTGATGCGGCGTTGTCGGCCTACGCCCGTGATCGTTACTGGCACAACGAGGGGGCACGATTGGCGATGCGTGGACTGAAAGCGGTGTTTGGTTTGCGTGCAACACCGGCGGTGGTGGCCCGCGCCTGGGGGCTAAAAGCCGTCGCGAGCAGCGAAAAAATGAGACGCATCTCACAGAATTTAGCATCCGGCGTCCGATCCAGGACCATCTAGATCATGTGGCCGAGGCGCGATCTGCACGACACCCTGAATCTGATGGAACTCAGGAGAACGCAGATGCCAGAAATCAACCAGAAAGCCATCAAAGACATCCTTTCCTACATGCGCGGATTCGCCTCGGGCATGTTGACCACGTCGGGGCGTTTTTACCCCTGTGCGGTGCGTTACCGCGATGGCCAGATCGAACCCATTGACGCCCTAGATAAACACAGCGGCTCCCTGATCGAGTACTTCCAGCATCAGTGCGCCCAGTCCGTTGAGACCGGTGACATCGACGCCAGTGCCTTGGCCGTCGACGTATGGCTGGACGAGGGTCACGATCAGGACGGGTTGCAGCTCACCATCTGGTCGAAAAACTTGCCCAGCGTGGAATTGCTGATGTCGTGGAAGCGGGGTGAAAACGGCATCGAGTACGGTAAGATCAAGGTCTTATCGTCCGACTCGAGCAAGCATGGCTAACCCCGATCCAGTTACCTTTTACTTCGATTTTTCAAGCCCATACGCCTACCTAATGGCCCGTGACCTGACACATCTGTGTCAGCGTCATGGCCGCGAATTGCGCTGGCACCCGTTTTTGCTCGGTGCGGTGTTCAAGCGCGATGGCACCAGCCCAGCGGTGGCACGCCCAGAGCGCCAAGGCTACATTCGCCATGAACTGGCCCGAACGGCCCGTCGTAAGGGCCTACGCTTTACCCCGCCTCCTCAGTTTCCGTTCAACGGCATCCATGCGGTCAGGGCTGTGTGGTGGTTGGCGCAGCGTTCCACCCGCAGGGCCCAGCACCTAGCGGCGGCCCTGCTGGATGCGGCGTGGCTGGACGGGCAGGACCTAACGGACAAGTCCGTGGTGGCTACGGTCGCCGCACGCTTTGACGTGGACCGATCAGAGCTGCTGGCGGCACTGGAGGCGGCGACGACGAGGAGCGGAGGCGACGAGAGGAGAGAAGGAGAGGGCCAAGGGGCGGATGTTGAAGGAGCAGTGGATGCGGATGGGACGGGTACTTTCTGGGAAGACATTTTACGAGCGTCCGTGAGTACGTTGGAGGATATATTCAGCGGCGCGTCGTCCTCTTCCTGGGACGAAGACGAAGACGACGTCGAAGAAGAAGAACGAGAGGAAACTTCGCTGACGGTTGGAATCGAGAAGGGTGCGGAGACCGTGGACGTGGACGGTGGAAAAAGGGAGAAGACGAGAAGAGATGGTAATAGTAGCGGTAGTAGTAACAGTGGTGATATTGAGGGCAGGAAAAAGAACCAGGACAGCAGGTGGGAATGGCAAAGACAGT